>JAWVCV010000021.1:0-2602 GCA_033858115.1 Gaiellaceae bacterium | reverse complement strand
GACACCGGGCGTACCTCGATTGGGGGATGTCGCTCCCCGGTGAGCGGCCTACCCTCCGATGCGGCCATCAGGCCCTGCGGCATCCAAGGAGACGAGCGGCATGACGGGCAGAGGCGGACCATGAGCGCGATTCCTCTCGACGACGCGATCGAGCGAGGAGGCTCGCCCAACGAGGGACGCACGCAGCTGCCGCCCAAGGCGCTTGCCTACTTCTTCCTCGTCGCCGCGATCGCCGTCGCCGTCACCGCGCCATTTCTCGCGGGGCTCGATCAGGGGACAGGCGGCTGGTTCGAGTTCGCGGCCCTGTCGACGATGGTCGCCCTGGCGCAGTTCTTCGTCGTGCGCACCCCCGGCAACAAGAGCTACCACACGACCGGCGTCTTCCTGATCGCTGCCGTGCTGCTCGTACCGCCGGCGCTTCTGGCCTTGATCCCGCTGATCCAGCACGTGCCGGAATGGCTGCGCAGCCGGGGCACCTGGTACGTCCAGTCGTTCAACATCCTCGTCTTCACGATCGCGACGATGGCGGCGTGGGGGGCCGCCGACCTCGTCAGCGGCGCCGACAACCTCGTCGCCAGCGACAACGTCCGCTTCGCGCTTGCCGGCACGGCCGCGTCGGTCGTCCTCGTCGCGCTCAACTCGTCGCTGCTCGCGCCCATGATCCGCTGGGTCAACGGGCATCCCATGCGCCAGCTCTTCTCCTACCAGACACTCTCGACCGAGTTCGTCTTCGCCGCGCTCGGAGTGGCCCTGGCAGCGTTCTGGACCGGGAACCCCTGGCTCGTGCCTTTCGCGATCGCGCCGCTCCTGCTGATCCACCGGGCGCTGTCGGTGCCGCAGCTCCAGGCGGAAGCGCGCGTCGACCCCAAGACGGGCCTCTTCAACGCCCGCTACTTCGCGTCGACGCTGACGGACGAATTGGGCCGCGCCCAGCGCTTCGAACGGCCGTTGTCGCTGATCATGGCCGACCTCGACCTGCTGCGGGAGATCAACAACACCTACGGGCACCTCGCCGGCGACGCGGTGCTGAAGGGCATCGCCGAGGTCTTCCGCGCCGAGCTCCGGCATTTCGACGTGCCGGCGCGCTTCGGCGGCGAGGAGTTCTCGATCCTGCTTCCGGAGACCCCGCCCGAGCAGGCGCTCGAGATCGCGGAGCGGATTCGGCGGGCCGTGGCCGCACGCGAGTTCGACGTCGAGACGTCCAGCGAGCCGATCCGGGCGACCGTGTCGATCGGCGTCGCCGGCTATCCGAAGGACGCCAAGGATCCAAACGGTCTGATCCACCAAGCAGACCTCGCCGTCTACCGGGCCAAGCTGCAAGGGCGGAACCGCGTCCTCGGCGCGAGCTCCGAGCCGCTCCTGCTGCCGGCCGACCGAAGCGCCCCACTCGTCGCCGTCCCGGACGAGACCGGGGATCGGGAGACGCTCGTCCGCGTTCCGGAGGCGCTGCCGGAGTACGAGCGGCGACATACCGCGCACACGACGAGCGGGCCGCGCTTCCTCCAGCTCTCCAAGCGCCTGGGACTCCTCGTAGGGCTCGTAAGCACGCTCGGCGTGGCCGCCGGTGCGTTCGGCATCGTCTTCGGATCGTCCAGGGACGTGATCGGCCTGCTGGCGGTGATCGCGCTCGTGGGGGTGGGGGAGGCGCTTGCGCTCGAGCTGGACGACGGCTCCATCTCCGTCAGCGCAGTCGGCGTGCTTGCCGGCGCCGCGCTCTTCGGTCCGCGGGCCGGCCTTGCACTCGCGGTCACCACCGCGATCGTGCAGTGGAGCGCGCTGCGCCCCGCGATCCACCACGTGCTCTTCAACATCGGGGCGCTCAGCCTCTCCTCGCTCGCTGCGGCGAGCGTCTTCCAGTTCGGCTCCACCCAGGGGCTCGGCGAGTTGGTGACGGTCGGCGCAGGGCTCGCCGCGGGCGCGGCGTACTTCGCCGTCAACACCGGGCTCGTGTCGCTGGCACTTGCCTTCGAGGGCCGGGAGCGCTGGTGGCGCGTCTGGCACGAGCGGTTCCTCTGGCTGGCGCCGCACTACGTCGTCTACGGCTTCATCGGCGGCGTGATCGCGATCGCCTACCACGCGGCTGGGCTGTACGCGCTCGCCGTCTTCGCGGTGCCGCTGCTGCTGATGCGCAAGACGCAGGAGGCGTACCTGTCGCACACACGACGCAGCGCCGAGAAGCTGCGCCAGGCGGCGGAGACGATCCACACGCAGAACGTGTCGCTCGAGCAGGCGAACAGGCTGCTCAAGGAACGGTCGACGGCCGCCATGGAGAGCCTCTCGGCGACGGTCGACGCTCGGGACGCCTACACGGCGGGCCACTCACGCCGCGTCCAGCAGCTCGCGCTCGCGATCGGGCGGGAACTCGGCCTCTCGCACATCGAGCTCGACCTCCTCGGCCACGCCGCGCTCTTCCACGACATCGGCAAGCTCGCGATCCCCGACTCGATCCTGCTGAAGCCGGCGAGCCTCACCGAGGGCGAATGGGCGCTGATGCAGCGCCACGCGGACGAGGGCGCCCGCATCATCGACCGCCTCGGCTTCCTGGGCGATGCCGTTCCCTCGATCCGGCACCATCACGAGCGCTTCGACGGCACCGGCTACC
>JAWVCV010000020.1:0-15858 GCA_033858115.1 Gaiellaceae bacterium | reverse complement strand
GGGTCGAGGACGAGGAAGTCGACCTGGTGCGCGTACTCGTCCATCACGGTCGCCCAGGCGAAGCGGCCCGAGGCGAGCAGCCGCCGGTCGAGAAAGATGTGTCCGGGCTGGGAGTGGGAGACGCCGTAGGTGCCGACGTGCACCGTCACGCGCTGCGGGACGATGCTCCAGTCGAAGGCGCTCGCGTTCAGCGCCGCGCGGACGGTCGAGCGCTCGGTGCGCGTCGCACCGTCGAACGCGTAGTCGCCCCCGCCCGCCAGGGCCGTGGCGGGGAAGAGGATCGCGGCTGCCGCAAGAGCTGCGAGGTAGCGAAGCATTCGCAAGAGTTGTCGGCGCGCGGGGCGGTGGAGCGCATTCCCGCTCCCGCCCTGCGAACGTCGCGATTCGGGGGTCATCCCGTCACCCGAATCGGGGATGGGGCTACCCAGGCGGGCGCAGCGTGGCGAACGGATCGGTGATCTCGAGCGATTGCGCGCGGAAGCGATAGACCTCCGCCGGCCTGCCGCCGGCCCGACCGGGCTCCCGCCGCGCGCCCGTCGCCTCGAGCACGTCGCGGCGCAGGAGCACGCGTTTCAGGTTCGTCGCCGAGACCTCGTGGCCGAGCGCCGCGGCGTAGAGGTCGCGCAGCTCCGAGAGCGTGAACGCAGGGGGCGCAAGCGCGAAGCCGATGTTCGTGTAGGAGAGCTTGCCGCGCAGCCGCTCGCGGCCCGCGAGCACGATCTCCCAGTGGTCGAACGCGAGCGTGGGGAGGTCGTCGACGGAATGCCAGGCCGTGTCATCCGGCAGCTGAGGATCGACGCCGGCCGGGAGGATGCCGAGGAACGCCGTCGCCAGCTCCCGGCGGCGCGGGACGCGCTTCGGGTCGCTCCACGAGCCGAGCTGCTCGACGTGCGCGAGCTCCCGGACCTCGACCTTCGCAGCGAGGTGCCGCCGGATCGAGTCCTCGAGCGTCTCGCGGGAGGCGAGCAACCCGCCGGGAAGAGCCCAGGCGCCCGAGTGTGGGGCTCGCGTCCGTTGCCAGAGCAGCGACTGGAGCGACCCGTCGCGCACCTGCAGCACGACCGCGAGGACGGCCTGCGCAGGAGCTGTGGTAGGATCGACGTCAAGTTTGCGCCTCACAGTCGAAAACCTTAGCGAAAGGCTTCCGATGCCGCGTTTCAGCGTCCTCGCCCTGCTTCTCTCCGGCCTCGTGCTCGCAGGCTGCGGCGGCTCCGACCAGAAGGTGGTCGCGCCGACCACCGAAGCTCCTGCGGCCAAGCAGCTGCGCGTCGGCCTGATCACCGACCTCGGCCAGCTCGACGACAACGGCTTCAACGAGCTCGCCTACAACGGGCTCAAGCGGGCGGAGAAGGAGCTCGGCGTCAAGGGGCGCGTGATCGAGTCGGCCTCGGCGGCGGACTACATCCCGAACATGACCTCGCTCGCTCGCAGCGGCTACGACCTGATCATCGGGGTCGGGTTCGCACAGGGCGATGCCGTCGGCAAGGTGGCGCAGAAATTCCCGAAGGTGCGGTTCGCGATCATCGACGTCGACCAGGCGTTCGTGCCGGGCAAGCCGGCGAACGTGCAGGGGCTGCTCTTCCGCGAGGAGGAGGTCGGCTACCTCGTCGGCTACCTCGCCGGGCTCGAGGAGAAGCGGCGCGAGGGCAAGGACACGATCAGCGCGGTCGGAGGCATGAAGGAGCCGCCCGTCGACCGCTTCATCGCGGGGTACTTCGCAGGCGCTGAGAAGGCGGCGCCGGGAATCAAGCGCTTCCACGACTACTCGCAGGACTGGGACGACCAGGCCAAGTGCAAGGAGCTGGCGCTGAATCAGATCGCGCGGGGCTCGAACGTCATCTTCCAGGTCGCGGGCGGCTGCGGCCTCGGCGCGCTGAACGCCGCGGGCGAGCGTGGGGTGTGGGGCATCGGGGTGGACGCGGACCAATCCTTCCTCGGCTCGCACATCCTCACCAGCGCGCAGAAGGGCGTCGACGCGGCGGTCTTCCTGACGATCAAGTCGATCGAGGACGGCACGTGGAAGGGCGGCGGCAACGCGACGTTCGGCCTCAAGGAGGAGGGCGTGGGGCTCGGCAAGGTGAGCCCGAAGGTGCCGCAGGAGGACGTCGACCAGGTCGAGGCGATCAAGCAGCAGATCGCCGACGGCGAGATCACCGGCATCCCGACCGAAGTGGGGAAAAGCTAGCCGCCGGCGATTGCGGCCACGATCAGGATCCTCGACGTCGCCTCGACCGGAGCGTCGAGGTCGCGCGCCCGCTCGCCGTCCAGATAGAGGTGGACGAGCGGCCGCACCTCGCCGCGCTCGTCGAGGACGAGGTCTGCGACCGGGAGCCCGCGCAGCGCCTCGCCGACCGTCGCCGCCTCGATCTCGAAGCGCTTCCGGCCGCCCGCTTCGCTTGCGAGCAGGCCCGGAAGCAGGACGACGGCCATCGGCTACGCGAGGGCGGAGGCTTCGATCGACAGCACCGGCGGCAGGTGGCGCGCCGCCTCGACGACCTCGTCGTGGCGCAGCACGTAGACGTGCCCGCTCTGGGTTCCCGCGTAGACGGCTTCGTCGTCGAAGCTCATCCCTTCGCGCAGCACCGCAGCCCACGCAGGCTCTGCGGCCACGATCAGGTCCCAGCTCGCGCCGGCGTCGGTCGTCCGGTAGATCCCGAGGCGCCCGTCGCAGGTGACCCGGTTCTCCGCGCTCTCCTCCGGGATGACGAAGGCGGTGTCGGGGTCGGAGGGGTCGAGCGCGATCGCGAAGCCGAACGCCGACGGGAGCCCGTTCGTATCGAGCCGCTCCCAGCTCGCGCCGCCGTCGTCGGAGCGGTACACACCGCAGTGGTTCTGCTGCCAGAGCCGTCCCGGCTTGCCCGGGTGGGCGAGCACCTTGTGCACGCACTGGCCGACGGGCGGGAAGGGGTCTTCGGGGAAGAAGCACGCTTCGGTGCCCTGGTTCGCCGCCTGCCAGCTCTCGCCGGCGTCCTCGGTGCGGAACACGCCTGCGGCCGAGATGCCGATCCAGAGCCTCTTCGCGTCGTCGGGGTCGAGCGTGATCGAGTGCGTGATCAGCCCGCCCGCGCCCGGGTTCCACTTGTCCCGCGTCTCGTGGCCGAGCACGCCGTCGTTCACCTGCCAGCTCTCGCCCGAGTCGTCGGAGCGGAAGAGAACAGCCGGTTCCCCGCCGAGCCAGAGCGTCCCCGGCTCCGACGCGTGCCCCGGTTCGAGGTGCCAGGTGGACGCCAGCTTGAGCTCGCTGTCCTCCGGCAAGCCGAGACCCTCCGAGCGCTGCCAGGTCTTGCCGAGGTCGGTGGAGCGCTGGACGGTGCCGCCGTAGACCCAGCTGTTCGCGCAGGCGTAGAGCGCCCCGTCGCGCGGATCGACGGTCGCATGGTTGATCGACCAGC
The DNA here is from genome assembly GCA_033858115.1 of Gaiellaceae bacterium. Taxonomy (GTDB): domain Bacteria; phylum Actinomycetota; class Thermoleophilia; order Gaiellales; family Gaiellaceae; genus Gaiellasilicea. Next base: position 12,466 of record JAWVCV010000020.1, on the reverse strand, counting down.
CGGGGAGGAGAGGCCCTTCGACCTCGAACGAGCGGCGCTCGTCGTCGCCCCGGATGAGAAAGAGGCCCTTCCGCGTTCCAACCACCAGGAGCACGCCCACGAACCGACCCTACCCTGAGGAGGACTCCGTGCCAAAGCTGACCGCTGGACAGACCTCGTTCCTGCACGACGAGCCGAACGTTGCCGTCGTCGCCGTGCTGCGCGAGGACGGCACGCCTCACCAGACCCCCGTCTGGGTCGACTACGACGGCGAGCACGTCTTGCTGAACCTGAACAACTTCCGGAAGAAGCTCGAGCACCTCGAGCGCGATCCGCGGGTCTCCGTCGTCGTCGTCGACCGAAACGATCCTTTTCGCTGGATCGGGATCGAGGGCCGGGTCGTCGAGGTCACTCCGGAGGGCGCCTACGAGCACATCGTCCGGCAAGCCGGCGTCTACACGGGCAAGGAGGAGTATCCGCTCCAGGAGGGCGAGCAGCGGATCCTCGTGCGGATCGCGCCGGAGCGCGTCGAGGTCCGCAACGTCGAGTAGTCGCGGTCGGCTCAACTTGTCCACGGAGTCGGACGCGAGCTAGGCTCGCGGGCAGATCCCCGAGGGAGGGCTGCCCGTGAGCGTGTCGATCACCAAATTCAAGAACTTCATCGGCGGCGACTGGGTCGACGCCGCCTCCGGCGAGACGATGGAAGTGCTCAACCCCGCCACCGGCGAGGTGATCGCCGAGGTGCCGCGCGCGGGCGCCGAGGACGTCGAGCGCGCCGTCGAGGCGGCCGGAAAGGCCTTCGCCGAGTGGAGCGAGAAGACACCGAAGGACCGGATGGAGCTGCTCCTGAAGCTCGCCGACGTGATCGACGAGAACGCTGAGGAGCTGACGCGGCTCGAGTCGCAGAACGTCGGCAAGCCGATGTCGATCGCGGGCGACGAGATGCCGTTCTCGGCCGACAACCTCCGCTTCTTCGCCGGTGCGGCCCGCACGCTCGAAGGCAAGGCGGCCGGCGAGTACGTCGAGGGCTACACCTCGATCATCCGCCGCGAGCCGCTCGGGATCGTCGCCGGGATCACGCCCTGGAACTACCCGCTGATGATGGCGATCTGGAAGCTCGGCCCTGCCCTGGCGGCCGGGAACGTGCAGATTCTGAAGCCCGCCGAGCAGACACCGCTGACGACGCTTCGCTTCGCCGAGCTGGCACAGGAGTTCCTGCCGCCGGGCGTGCTGCAGGTGATCACCGGCGAAGGGATCCCGGCCGGTGACGCGCTCGTGCGCCACTCCGAGATCCGGCTCGTGTCGCTGACCGGCTCGGTCGAGACGGGGCGGCTGATCGCCACCGGTGCGGCGCAGAGCAACCTGAAGCGCGTGCACCTCGAGCTCGGCGGCAAGGCGCCGATGGTCGTGCTCGACGACGCCGACCCGGCCGTGGTCGCCGAGGCGATCAAGATCGGCGGCTACTGGAACTCGGGCCAGGACTGCACGGCCTCCTCGCGGATCCTCGTGCACGACCGGGTCTACGACGACGTCCTCTCCGAGACGGTGAAGGCGCTCGAGGCGATGAAGGTCGCCGATCCGGCGGAGGGCGAGGACGTGGACATGGGCCCCGTGATCTCGAAGGAGCAGCAGGAGCGCGTGCTCGGCTTCCTCCAGCGGGCGGTCGACGCGAAGGCGACCGTCGTCACCGGGGGCGAGGCGATCGGCGACCGCGGCTTCTTCGTCAAGCCCACCGTCGTCACCGACGTGGCGCAGGACTCGGAGATCGTCCAGAACGAAGTCTTCGGGCCTGTCGTGACCGTGCAGCGCTTCGGCTCCGACGAGGAGGCGATCGCGATGGCGAACGACGTCCGCTACGGCCTCGCCGCCTCGGTCTTCAGCAGCGACGTCGGCCGGGCGATGGCGGCGGCGCGGAAGCTCGACTTCGGCACCGTCTGGGTCAACGAGCACCTGTTCCCGCTCGCGTCCGAGATGCCGCACGGCGGCTTCAAGGAGTCCGGCTACGGCAAGGACATGTCGCTGTACTCGATGGAGGAGTACACGCGGATCAAGCACGTGGCGGTGAAGCTGGCGTGACGGAGGGGGTGCTCGACGCCGAGACCGGCGTCGACCGCCAACGGCTCGCGGCGCTGAATGCGCGCGAGTCCGAGGCCTTCGCCGCAGCGCGGCCTCGTTCGCGCGCGCTGGCCGAGCGGGCGCGGGCGTCGCTGCTGGGCGGCGTCCCGATGACCTGGATGATGCGCTGGGCAGGGCCGTTCCCGGTCTTCCTCGCCGAGGCGCACGGCGCGCGGGTCGTCGACGTCGACGGACACGAGTACGTCGACCTCTGCCTCGGCGACACGGGAGCGATGGCGGGCCACGCACCGGCGCCGGTCGTGCAGGCCGTGGCCGAGCGCGCTGCAAGGGGGATGACGGCGATGCTCCCGACGGAGGACTCGCTCCGGGCCGGCGAGGAGCTTGCACGGCGCTTCGGGCTGCCGCTCTGGCAGTTCACGCTCAGCGCTACTGACGCAAACCGCTTCGCGATCAGGATGGCGCGCGAGCTGACAGGACGGCCGAAGATCCTCGTCTTCAACGGGTGCTACCACGGCACGGTCGACGAGACGTTCGCGACGCTCCGTGCGGACGGCTCGGTCGGCGTCCGCCCCGGCAACGTGGGGCCGCCGGTCGATCCCGCGCTGACGACGAAGGTGGTCGAGTTCAACCACCTCGATGCGCTGGGGGCCGCGCTGGCGGCCGGCGACGTCGCCTGCGTCCTCGCCGAGCCCGCGCTGACGAACATCGGCATCGTGCTGCCCGAGCCCGGGTTCCACGAGGCGCTGCGGAAGCTCACGCGCGAAACCGGAACGCTCCTGATCATCGACGAAACGCACACGTTCAGCGCCGGTCCCGGCGGCTACACCGCGGCACACGGGCTCGAGCCCGACCTGCTCACGATCGGCAAGGCGATCGGGGGCGGCGTCCCCGTTGGCGCTTTCGGCGTCAGCGAGGAGCTCGCCGGACGCGCGCTCGCGAGCGAGGAGGCCGACTACGAGGACGTGGGCGGCGTCGGCGGCACGCTCGCCGGCAACGCGCTCTCGCTCGCGGCGGTCCGGGCGACGCTCGAGCAGGTGCTCACGGAGGCCGCGTTCGGACGAATGACGGAGCTCGGCGAGCGGCTCGCCGCCGGCATCGACGGCGCGATCGCAGCAGCCGGCCTCCCCTGGCACGTGACCCGGCTCGGCTGCCGAGCCGAGTACCGCTTCACCCCGCACCCGCCGCGCAACGGCGGCTCTTCCGCAGCGGCCGGCGACGAGGAGCTCGAGCGCTTCCTGCACCTCTACGCTCTCAACCGCGGCGTGCTGATGACTCCCTTCCACAACATGGCTCTGGTCTGTCCCGCGACGACGGAGGCCGACGTCGACCGTCACACCGAGGTCTTCGCGGCCGCGCTCGGAGAGCTCGCGTGAGCGCGCCTGACGTGCGCCTGGAGAAGGTCGTCAAGCGCTTCGACGACGTTGTCGCCGTCGACGGCATCTCGGTCGAGGTGCCGCAGGGCTCCTTCTTCGCCCTGCTCGGGCCGTCCGGCTGCGGCAAGACGACGACGCTCCGGATGATCGGCGGCTTCGAGGAGCCCGACGAGGGCTCGATCTACCTCGGCGACCGCGACGTCGTCGGGCTGCCGCCGTACAAGCGGGACGTGAACACGGTCTTCCAGAGCTACGCGCTCTTCCCGCACCTCTCGGTCTTCGAGAACATCGCGTTCGGGCTGCGCCGCAAGCGGGTCGACGGCAAGCAGCTGCGGGGCCGCGTCGAGGAGATGCTGAAGCTGGTCGGCCTGGAGGGCCTCGGCTCGCGGCGCCCGCGCCAGCTGTCGGGCGGGCAGCAGCAGCGGGTCGCGCTCGCCCGCGCCCTCGTCAACCGGCCGCAGGTGCTGTTGCTGGACGAGCCGCTCGGTGCGCTCGACCTCAAGCTGCGCAAGCAGATGCAGCTGGAGCTGAAGCAGATCCAGCACGAGCTCGGGCTCTCCTTCGTGCACGTCACGCACGACCAGGAGGAGGCGATGACGATGGCCGACTCGATCGCGGTGATGAACCGCGGCCGGGTCGAGCAGCTCGGCCCGCCGAGCGAGCTCTACGAGCGGCCTGCAACCGCGTTCGTCGCGGGCTTCCTGGGCGTCTCGAACCTGCTCTCGGGCGTCGTCGCCGCTTCCGACCGGGTGCGCCTCGACGCCGGTGACGAGGTGCGCGCTCCCGTCGGTGACCGCACCGGCCGCGTGGCGGTCGGAATCAGGCCCGAGAAGATCCGGCTCGAAGCGCCCCGTGAGGGTGACAACAGCCTCGCCGGGACGATCCGCGAGACGGCCTACGTCGGCGTCGCCACGCAGTACGTCGTCGAGACCCACGCCGGCACCCTGATCGTCTACGTGCAGAATTCTGCGAACGCGCCCTCGCTCCGGCCCGGCGTCGAGACCGCTCTCAGCTGGAGCCCCGAGGCCACCTTCGTCGTCGAACCCCCACAGGAGGAAGCTGCATGACCCGTCCGTTGACCCGCCGTGAGCTGCTGGAGCGCGCCGCGCTCGGCGGAGCCGTACTCACGCTTCCCGGCTTCCTCGCAGCCTGCGGCGGCAGTGGCGGCGGCATCGAGGGCACAGCCACCACTGCGGGCGCAACCACGGCCTCGGGCGCGAAGACGCTCGCCGACAAGCTGACGATCTCCAACTGGACCCTCTACATCGACATCGACGAGAAGACCAAGCGGTATCCGACGCTCGAGCAATTCACGACGGAGACCGGCGTCCAGGTCGACTACATCGAGGATGTCAACGACAACGACGAGTGGTTCGGGAAGAACCAGGCGTCGCTGGCGAAGGGCCGGCCCGTAGGGCGGGACATTGCGATCCTCACCGACTGGATGGCGGCGCGGATGGTCCGCCTCGGCTACGTCGACAAGCTCGACCGCAGCGCGATCCCGAACGCCTCGAACCTCGTCGACGCGCTCGCGAGCCCGGGCTGGGACCCGAACCGGGAGTACAGCCTCCCCTGGCAGTCCGGCCTCACCGGCATCGGCTACGACCCCGAGCGCGTGGGCGGGGAGCTCACCTCGATCTCGCAGCTGCTCGAGGATCCGAAGCTGAAGGGCAAGGTGACGTTCCTGACCGAGATGCCGGACACGGTCGGGCTGATGATCCTCGACGGCGGCGGCGACCCCTCGAAGGTGGTCAAGGCCGACTTCGACAAGGCGATCGAGCGCCTGCAGAAGGGCGTCGACTCGGGGCAGATCCGCCAGTTCACCGGCAACGACTACTCGGGGCCGCTGGCGAAGGGAGACATCTGGGCCGCCGTGGCGTGGTCGGGCGACATGGTCCAGCTGACGGCGGACAACCCCAACCTCAAGTTCGCCATCCCGGAGGCCGGCGGGATGATCTGGACCGACAACATGCTGATTCCCAAGGGTGGCGACGTCTTCACGGCCAGCACCTTCATGAACTTCGCCTACGACCCCAAGGTCGCGGCGCAGATCGAGGCGTACGTGAACTACATCTGCCCCGTGAAGGGCGCAAAGGAGGCGATCAAGGCGATCGACCCCGAGCTCGCCTCGAACGCGCTGATCTTCCCGGACGAGGCGACGCTTGCCAAGGCGAAGATCTTCGACGCCGCGGCGGCCGACGACAAGACGTACAAGGAGAAGTTCCAGGCCGTGGTCGGCGCCTAGGACAGCGTGGACTGGCTGCACCGCCACCGAACGGTCGTCCCGTACCTCCTGCTGGCGCCGGGGCTGGCGTGGCTGGCCGTGTTCTTCCTCGTCCCGACCTACTACCTGGCGAACACGTCGCTCCAGAGCGGCTCGCTGGACGTCGGCTACGCGTTCACGTGGGCCTGGGACAACTACTCGAACGCGATCTCGACCTACCACGAGCAGTTCGTGCGCTCGCTCGAGTACGCCGGGATCGCAACGGTGGCCGCGCTGCTCGTCAGCTACCCCCTGGCCTACTTCATCGCCTTCCGCGGCGGGCGCTGGAAGGGGCTGCTGCTGCTCCTGATCATCGCGCCCTTCTTCGTCACCTACCTGATCCGAACGCTGGCGTGGCAGACGATCCTCGCGGACGAAGGGTTCGTCGTCGACGTGCTCCAGACGATCGGCGTCCTCGGCGACGGCGACCGGCTCCTCGCAACCTCGACCGCCGTCGTCGCCGGCATCACCTACAACTTCCTGCCCTTCATGGCGCTGCCGCTGTACGTCTCGCTCGAGCAGATCGATGCGCGGCTGATCGAGGCGGCGGAGGACCTCTACGCGTCCAAGGTGCACGCGTTCCTGCGCGTGACGCTGCCGCTGTCGCTCCCGGGCGTCTTCGCCGGCACGCTGCTGACGTTCATCCCCGCGGCCGGTGACTTCATCAACGCGGAGCTGCTGGGCACGCCGCGCCAGTCGATGATCGGCAACGTGATCCAGTCGAAGTTCCTCGTGCTCACCGACTACGGGCAGGCGGCGGCGCTCTCGTTCACGCTGATGGCCGCGATCCTCGTCCTGATCGCGATCTACACCCGGGTGCTGGGAACGGAGCGGATGGGAGTATGAACCTGGTCCGTCGCAACGCACTCCCCGCCTTCGCGTTCGCGGCGTTCGCGTACCTGCTGCTGCCGATCGCCGTCGTCGTCGTCTTCTCGTTCAACGACCCGCTGGGCCGCTTCAACTACACGTGGGAGGGGTTCACGCTCAAGCACTGGGGCGACCCCTTCGGCCCGCCCGGGTTGAAGGAGGCGATCATCGCGAGCCTGCAGATCGCCGCGCTCGCTTCGGTCGTCGCGACCGCGCTCGGGACGCTGATCGCCTTGGCGCTCGTCCGCTACCGCTTCCGTGGCCGGGGGATCACGAACCTCCTCATCTTCATGCCGATGACGACGCCCGAGATCGTCATGGGCGCCTCGCTGCTGACGCTCTTCCTCAACCTCGGCGTCACCACGGGCTTCTGGACGATCTTCATCGCGCACGTGATGTTCGACATCTCCTTCGTCGTCGTGACGGTGAAGGCGCGCCTCGTCGGCTTCGACCGCCATCTCGAGGAGGCCGCGATGGACCTCGGCGCCAACCCGTTCTCGACGTTCGCGCGGGTGACGCTGCCGCTGATCGCGCCCGGGATCGCCGCCGGCGCACTGCTCGCCTTCGCGCTCTCGATCGACGACTTCGTGATCACGCTCTTCAACGCGGGCTCGACGATCACGTTCCCGCTCTACGTGTGGGGCGCCGCCCGTGTGGGCGTGCCGCCGCAGGTGAACGTCATCGGTACGCTGATCTTCCTCGTGGCGGCCGGGCTGATGCTCGTGAACGTGCTCGTGCAGATCCGCCGCCCGAAAGGAGCCTCGTGAAACTCCAGCAAGCCGCTCGCGACCACCTCTGGCTGCACTTCACCCGCATGGGGGGCTACCGCGACGGCGAGATCCCGGTGATCGTCAGCGGCGACGGCTGCTATCTGACGGACGCCGACGGGAAGCGCTATCTGGACGCGCTCGCAGGCCTCTTCTCCGTCAACCTCGGCTACGGCTTCGGCGAGGAGATAGGCCAAGCGGCGCTGGCGCAGATGAAGGAGCTGCCCTTCTACACGAACTGGTCCTACGCGCACCCGCGGGCGATCGAGCTCGCCGCGGAGCTCGCCTCGCTCGCCCCCGGCGACCTCAACCGCGTCTTCTTCGTCTCGGGCGGCTCCGAGGCCGTCGAGTCGGCCTGGAAGCTCGCGCGCCAGTACTTTCTCGCGCGGGGAGGCAAGCGCATCGATCCGCAGCGGCTCGAAGGCGAGGTGCGTCACGACGAGTGGGTCGGGTCGCCGCTGCCGCGCAAGTACAAGGCGATCGCGCGTCAGATCGCCTACCACGGCACGACGATGGGAGCGCTCTCGATCAACGGAATTCCCGCGCTCCGGACGCCGTTCGAGCCGCTCGTGCCGGAGGTGCGGCACGTCAAGAACACGAATCGCTATCACCGCCCGCCCGAGGAGACCGAGGCCGAGTTCACGGCCATGCTGCTCGAGAACCTCGAGGAGACGATCCTCGCCATGGGCCCCGAGACCGTCTGCCTCGTGCACATGGAGCCGGTGCAGAACGCCGGCGGAGCCTTCACGCCGCCGGAGGGCTACTGGCGCGGGGTGCGGGACCTGTGCGACCGCTACGACATCCTGCTCTCAGCCGACGAGGTGATCACGGCCTTCGGACGCGTCGGTCACTGGTTCGGGTCCGAGCGCTACGACATCCGGCCCGACATCGTCTGCTGCGCGAAGGGGCTCTCCTCCTCCTACGCCGCGATCGGCGCGGTGCTGGCGACGGAGCGGGTGATGGCGCCGTTCCTCGAGGACACGGCGATGTGGTCGCACGGGATCACCTTCGGCGGTCATCCCGTCATGTGCGCGATCGCGCTCAAGAACATCGAGATCATGAAGCGGGAAGGGATCCTCGAGCGAGTGCGCGAGAACGAGGGCGCCTTCCGCTCGACGCTCGAGACGCTGCTCGACCTGCCGATCGTCGGCGACGTGCGCGGAACCGGCTACTTCTACGCGCTGGAGCTCGTCAAGGACAAGGCGACGCGCGAGACGTTCAGCGCCGAGGAGTGCGAGACGCTGCTGCGCGGCTACCTCTCGCCTGCGCTCTTCGAACGCGGCCTGATCTGCCGCGCCGACGACCGCGGCGACCCGGTGATCCAGATCTCGCCGCCGCTCGTCGCCGGCCAGGCCGAGTTCGACGAGATGGTCGGAATTCTCGGCGAGGTGCTCGAGGAGGCCGGGCGGAGGATGCACGCGGCCTGATCGAAAAGGTGTGGTCAACCGCCCTATCTGGCGGGCGCCCGACCGCTAGGGTCGAGGCGTGACCAGCCAGGGAGGATCGATGGAGAACGGGAAGCAAGGCGCGGTCGTCGTCGCCGCGGACGTGACGCGGCGCTACGGGCAGGGCGACACGGCGGTCGACGCGCTCAAGGGAGTCTCGCTCGAGGTGGCGCAGGGGAAGCTCACCGCCGTGATGGGGCCTTCCGGCTCGGGCAAGTCGACGCTGATGCACATCCTCGCCGGGCTCGACAAGCCCACCTCCGGCACGGTCCTCATCTCCGGCACCGACATCACGAAGCTCAAGGACTCCGACCTGACGAAGCTGCGCCGCCGCCACATCGGCTTCGTCTTCCAGTTCTTCAACCTCCTGCCGATGCTGACCGCCGAGGAGAACATCACGCTGCCGCTAGCGATCGCCGGCGAGAAGCCCGATTCCGGGTTCTTCCGCGATCTGATCGACAAGGTCGGCCTCGCCGACCGGCTCCACCACCGGCCCTCGGAGCTCTCGGGCGGCCAGCAGCAGCGGGTCGCGATCGCCCGGGCGCTCGTCTCGCGGCCGACCGTGCTCTTCGCCGACGAGCCGACCGGCAACCTCGACTCGGCCACGGGGAACGAGATCCTCGCCCTGCTGCGCGACTCCGTCGACTCCTACGGGCAGACGACGATGATGGTCACGCACGAGCCCCGGGCCGCCGCGATCGCCGACCGGATCCTCTTCCTCGCCGACGGCCTAATCGTCCGCGACCTCCCGGGCGCCTCCCAGGCCGAGGTGCTCGCGACGCTGGCCGAGATCACTGCGGCTTGAGCGAGGCGTCGTGACGAAGTTCGCACTCAAGGGATTGCTCGGGCGAAAGCTCCGGACGGCGCTGACGGCCTTCGCGATCGTGCTCGGCATCGCGATGGTCAGCGGCACCTACGTGCTCACGGACTCGATCGACAAGGCGTTCGACTCGATCTTCACCGAATCGCGCTCGGGCGCGACCGCCGTGATCACGGGGAGGACGGCCTTCGACATCTCGCAGGGGAACGGCGTCTCCGCTCCGCCCCTGGACGAGTCGCTGCTCGCAACGGTGCGCCAGGTCCCCGGCGTTGCCGCGGCCGAAGGCAGCGTCTCGGGCGAGGCGCAGCTGATCGGGAAGGACGGCAAGCCGATCGTCTACGGCGGCGCGCCCAACCTCGGCTTCTCGATCGCCAACGGCAACTCCGTCTTCAACCCGCTCACCCTCGTGCAGGGGAAGTGGCCCGGGCCGGGTGAGGTGGTGATCGACCAGGCGACCGCCGACAAGGAGAAGCTGAAGATCGGCGACACGATCGGCGTGCAGGGCGAGGGGCCTGTCGAGCGCCTGCGCATCTCCGGCATCGTCAGGTTCGGCTCGGTCTCGACGATCGGCGGCGCCACGCTCGCCGGCTTCGATCTGCCGACTGCGCAGCGGATCTTCGACAAGGAGGGGAAGCTCGATGAGATCGCAGTGGCGGCCGAGACGGGCGTCGCCCCGGCGAAGCTGGTCCAGCAGATCAAGCAGGTTCTCCCTCCCTCGGCCCAGATCAAGCTCGCCTCCGAGCAGGCGAAGAAGGACGCGGCCGACACGAACGAGTTCATCACCTTCCTGCAGGGCTTCCTGCTCGCCTTCGCCGGGATCGCGCTCTTCGTCGGCAGCTTCGTGATCGCCAATTCGCTCTCGATCACGATCGCGCAGCGCACGCGTGAGTTCGCGACGATCCGGACGCTCGGCGCCTCGCGCCGGCAGGTGCTCGGCTCGGTCGTGATCGAAGCCCTCGTCGTGGGCGCGGTCGCGTCCCTGATCGGGCTCCTCACGGGCCTGCTGCTCGCAAAGGGTTTGTTCAAGCTCTTCGATGCCGTCGGCTTCACCTTGCCGAACCAGGGGCTCCTGCTGGAGCCGCGCACGGTTGTCGTCTCGCTGCTCGTGGGGATCCTCGTGACGCTCCTCGCGAGCCTCAGGCCCGCGATCAGGGCCACCCGGGTGCCCCCGATCGCGGCCGTGCGCGAAGGAGCGACCCTGCCGGAGTCCCGCTTCGCCCGCTTCCGGACGCCCGGCTCGCTGGCGCTGACCGCCCTCGGTTTCGGGGCGCTCGCCTACGGCCTGTTCGGCGGCGACCTCGGCACGACCCAGATCCTGCTGTGGATGGGGATCGGAGCGCTTCTGATCTTCGTCGGCGTCGCGCTCTTCTCGGCACGCCTTGTCAGGCCGATCGCCAGGGTCGTCAACCCGATCGGCACCTGGGCGGTCGTCGTCCTCACGATCATCGTCTGGCCCTTGTGGACCTTGCCGTTCTGGTTGCTTCGTGCCGCAGTGTTCGGCCCCGGCCGCGCCGGAACGCGCACGGTCTGGGGCGTTCTCGGTCTCGTCCTCAATGTTCTGCTCGCGCTGGTCGTGCTGCTGATGTGGGCTCGAGCTCGGCTGACCTCGTGGGAGCCGGAATGGCCAATCGAGTTCCCGGGCGTCCTGCCGGATCGGACGATGAACCGCGTCGCCGTCCAGAACTCGCGACGCAATCCTCAGCGCACCGCCTCGACGGCGGCCGCGTTGATGATCGGGCTCGCGCTCGTGACGCTGGTCGCGACGCTCGCGGCGGGGATCACGAGCACCTTCCGGGGAGCCGTCGACGACATCTTCACGTCGGACTACGCGATCACGGCCGAGAACAACTTCTCGCCGATCCCCGTGGACGTGGCCCAGGCCGCTGCGAGGGCCCCGGGGGTCGACGCGATCGCCAGCACCCGCACCGGCGAAGCGCGCGTCCTCGGCAAGGTCGAGTTCGTCACGGCGGTCGACCAGGATGCCGGCCAGGTGCTGACCCTGAAGTGGAAGGAAGGCTCGCAGCGGATCCTCTCCACGCTCGGCGAGGACGGCGCCTTCGTCGACGACGGTTACGCGAAGGATCACAATCTGCGTGTCGGCTCGACGATCGTCGTCCAGGTCCCGTCCGGGAAGAAGCTGCGCCTGCAGGTAAAGGGCATCTTCGACCCGCCTGCGGGCGGCTCGCCGTTCGGGCACGTGACGTTCTCGAGCGTCCGGTTCGACCGCGAGTACGTCAACCCGAGGAACCTCTACACCTTCGTGCAGATGCGTGGCGGCGTCGACGAGCAGAACACGAAGGCGCTCGAGACCGCGTTGAAGGACTTCCCGAATGCGAAGGTGCAGACCCGCGACGAGTTCGTCGACAACCAGATCAGCGGCCTGAACAGCATCCTCAACATCCTGTACGTGCTGCTCGCATTGAGCGTGATCGTCAGCCTCTTCGGGATCGTCAACACGCTCGTGCTGACGGTCTTCGAGCGCACGCGCGAGCTCGGGATGCTCCGCGCGATCGGGATGACGCGGCGCCAGGTCCGGCGGATGATCCGGCACGAGAGCGTGATCACCGCCTTGATCGGCGGTGTGCTCGGGATCGCCCTCGGGATCGTGCTCGGGGCCTTCCTGATCGCCCGCGTCGATTTCATCGAGTTCTCGCTCCCGACGACGCAGATCGTCGTCTTCGCGATCGCGTCGGTCCTCGTCGGCATCCTCGCGGCGATCTTCCCGGCCCGCCGCGCAGCGCGGCTCGACCCGCTCCAGGCGCTTCAGTACGAGTAGGCGTGACCGAGCCCGTCCGCAACACGCCCCTGCCGGCGATCCCGCTGCTGCTCTTTGCGGCGATCGACATCGTGCTTGCGCTGGTGCTGCTGGTGGCAGG
>JAWVCV010000019.1:0-9111 GCA_033858115.1 Gaiellaceae bacterium | reverse complement strand
CTGCAGGCGATCATCGCCGCCCGCATCGACCGGCTGCCGAAGGACGAGAAGCGGCTCCTCCAGCGCGCGTCGATGATCGGCCGCATCTTCTGGGAAGGGGCGGTCGCGCACCTGATGCCCGAGCTCGAGGATCTCGAGCCCGTGCTCGACGACCTCTTGCTGCGCGATTTCGTCACCCGCGAGAGCCGGTCGTCGATCACCGGCGAGCGCGCCTACCGGTTCAAGCACGTGCTCATCCGCGACGTCGCCTACGCCGGGCTCGCCAAGGCCGCACGCGCCGAGCTCCACCAGCAGGTCGCGGAGTGGCTCAGCGAACGGGCGGGCGAGGAGCTGGTGGAGATTCGGGCCTACCACCTCGATCACGCTGCCGCCCTGCACGAGGAGCTCGACGGCGCCGCGCCGCCGGAGCTCGCCACGCGAGCCGCAGCCGCGCTCGAGAAGGCCGGACGCCGTGCGCTTGCGCGCGAGGCCAACCGCTCCGCGCGCCGCCTGCTCGTGCGAGCCGTCGAGCTCGAGCCGACCCTGCAGCGCCGCTTCCTGGCAGCACGCGCGGCCGGGCGGCTGGCCGACCTGCCTGCACTGGCCGCCGAGATGGAGCGCGTCTTCAACGAGGCGACGGAAGTCGGGGACAGCCGTCTGCAGGGGCTTGCCCTCGCCTCGCTGGCGGAGGCTGCTCTGCTCCGGGACGCCGACCTGCCGCGCGGGCGCGAGCTGATCGACCAGGCATTGGTGCTGCTCGAGGACGCCGCGCCGGAGGACCGCTACGAGGCGCTCACCGTCCGGGCGCGCATCGGCTGGTGGCTCGGCGACATCGAGGACGACGAGCGCTGGATCACGAAGGCCCTCGAGGTCGCCCGCGAGATCGGACGCAAGGATCTCGAGGCGACGGCGGCGGACGAGCTGGCGAGCGCCGCAATCGCACGACTCGACCTCGAACGGGCCGGTCGGCTCGCGGCCGAGGCGCTCGAGCTGGCCGAGGAGAGCGGCAACATCACCGCGCTCGGCTGGTCACTCGTGTCGCAGGCCCGCATCGACGCGCTCCTCGGTCGGCTCAACGAGGCCTCCGCGGCGCTCGTGCGGGCGGAGGATCTCTTCTCGCAGTCGGGCAGCGCCTGGGCGCTCGCGCGCGTGCACAACTACTTCGGCTGGGTCGAGCGCCGCCGCGGCGACCTCGCGGCCGCCGAACGGCACTTCCGGGACGCCATCCGCATCCTGAAGCCGGTCGAGGACCGCGGCACGCTGTGCGAGAGCCAGCGCGGCCTCGCGCAGGTGCTCGTCGCGCGCGGAAAGATCGACGAGGCCGAGCGCTACGCCGTCGAGGCCCGCGAGACGGTCGGGCCGCACGACAACATCTCCCGCTCGACGACCCGGATGGCGCTCGGGATCGTGCGTGCGGCCCAGGGCCGCGACGAGGAGGCCGAGGCGCTCCTGCGCGAGGCTGTCGAGATCCTGGAAGGCCGTGAAGTGCGCCTGATCCGGCGCGAGCTGCTGACCGCGCTCGCCCGCTTCCTGCGCGAGCGCGGCCGTGCCCAGGAGGCCGAGGAGTTTGAGGCAGAGCTCGCGGACTACGCCGCGTTGACGCCGGCGTAGAGCACGCTTTTGATCGCCTGCGACGAGCTGTCGTCGGGCGACTCCGAGATCACCGTCGCCGGCCGCTCGAAGCGGGCCAGCGCATCGCGCAGCGGCTCGGCGCGCAGCGTTCCCTCGCCGTAGGGGAGGTGCTTCGTCTCGTTTCGGTTCGCGTAGGCGATGTCGGAGAAGTGGATGTGGAAGGGCTCACCCGGCTCGAGCACCTCGTGGGCGCCTTCGAGCACCGCGGCAAACGCATCGACGTCGGTGAACGCGCCGTCGCTCGTCGCGTGCATGTGGGCGAAGTCGACGACCGGCCGCACCCACGGCACGCGGCGGGCGACGTCGAGCACGTCGTCGATCGAGCCGAGCTCGCGCACGCGCCCCATCACCTCGAGGCCGAACGGGACGGCTCGGTCCTTCTGCTCGAGGCGCTCGCGCAGCGCGCCCAGGGACTCGACGACGTCGTCGAGCGTCTGCTGACGCTCGCGGCCGAGCCAGAACCCGGGATGGATGACGACGATCTCGGCGCCGCAGGCGGCGGCAATGCCGGCGCTGCGATCGAGCGCCCCGAGCGCCTGTTTTGCCTTCTTCTCGTCGGGATGGCCGGGAAACGCGAAGAGCGGCGCGTGGACGGACAGCAGGACGTCGCTCGCGCGGGCGACCTCACCGAGCCGCTCCGCCCACGGGTAGTCGAGCCAGAAGCCGCTCTCGAGGTCGACCTCGCACGCGGAGTAGCCGCGCTCGAGCAGGATCTCGACTGCGCGCTCGGGCGACTCCCGGGACGGGCAGCGGGCTGGGCCGACGCGGATCGCTCCCACGGCTGGACGGTAACGCACGCGCACATGTCGTCCGACGCGGGTCCTACCCTTTCGACATGGCCCAGGCACCCACCCGAATCGACTTGCTCGAGCTGGACATCGACCTCCGGCTCACGGACCTCTGGCGCGAGGCAGCCGAGGTGGGCGAGTGGAACCTCGAGGTCGTCGCCGCGTTCATGCGCGCCGCCTACGGCAAGGGATATTGCGATGCCCTCACCGAGGATGCGCCCGGTTCGCTCTGCCACGATCACGGGTACCGCGTGCCCGCCCGGCGCGAAGCGGCTCCCCGCACCGTCTAGCCGAGCTACCATCACGGCGTGGCAGGGAAGCGCAATCCCGCGCGGCTTGTGATCGCGCTGTCGGTGGCGGTGGTCCTCGCGGTCTTCCTTCTCTACACCTCGATTGCGGGCGGCGGCACCCCGTCGATCGCGCCGAGCGAGCTCGCGGGCAAGACCGGCGTCGTCACCCTCGTCGGTCTCGTGCAGCCGGGCTACAAGGGCGATTCCTACAACGGCGGCCTGCGCTTCAGGCTGAAGGACCGGAAGGGCGCCTCGAACCAGGCGGTGACCGTGGTCTACAAAGGCTCGTTGTCGGATCAGTTCCGTGAGGAGCGCGAGGTCTCGGTCAAGGGCGAGCTCCGGAACGGCGTCTTCGTCGCGAAGAAGGACTCGCTCGTGACGAAGTGCCCCTCGAAGTACACCGCCAAGAAGCAGAGCTAGATGCCTGAGCTCGGCCGTGCCGCGCTCGTCGCCACTCTCGGGCTCGTTCTCTACGCACTCGTCGCGGGAGCGTTCGCGGCGTGGACGCGCCGACGGCGCCTCGCGGTCTCGGCCCAGAACGCGCTGATCGGTGCTTTCGCGACGACGATAGTGGCGTCGGCGGTCCTCGTCGCCGCTCTCGTCCGGCACGACTTCTCGTTCGTCTACGTCGCCCAGCACACGAGTCGCGAGCTCCCGACGGGCTACACGATCTCGGCTTTCTGGGGGGGCCAGGAAGGATCGCTGCTGCTCTGGCTGCTGATCCTGACCGGCTACGGCGCCGCAGCGGTGCTGCTCAACCGGCGCCGCGCCCGCGACGTCGTCGCGTGGGTCGTGCCCGTGCTCGGCGCCGTGGCGCTCTTCTTCGCGTTCCTCGTCGTGGTCGTCGCGACGCCGTTCGCGGTGCAGGCGGCGCCGGCGGACGGGGCGGGCCTGAACCCGAGCCTGCAGAACCCGTACATGATGGCCCACCCGCCGTTGCTGTATCTCGGCTACGTCGGGCTCACGGTCCCGTTCGCGTTCGCGATGGGGGCACTGCTCGCGCGGCGCACCGACGAGCGCTGGATCGTCGCCACCCGCCGCTGGACGCTCATCGCCTGGACCGCGCTCGGCATCGGGCAGCTCCTCGGCGCCCACTGGGCCTACGAGGAGGTCGGCTGGGGTGGCTACTACGCGTGGGATCCGGTCGAGAACGCCGCGCTGATGCCCTGGCTCGCGGCGACGGCGTTCCTGCACTCGGTGATGATCCAGGAGAAGCGGGGCATGCTGCGCGTCTGGAACGTGCTGCTCGTGATCCTCGCGTTCTCGCTCTCGCTCTTCGGCACCTTCCTCACCCGCTCCGGGATCATCAGCTCGATCCACTCCTTCACCGAGAGCTCGATCGGCCCCTGGTTCCTGGGCTTCATCTGCGTCGTCGTGTTCGGGTCGCTCGCGCTCGTCTTCGCCCGGCTGCCGCTCCTGCGCGCGAAGGCCCGGCTCGAGTCGCTCGTCTCGCGTGAGGCGACCTTCCTCTACAACAATCTCCTCCTCGTCGCCCTGACGCTGACGATCCTCTGGGGCGTCGCCTATCCGATCCTGCACGAGGCCGTCATGGGCGAGGCACGGATCGTCGGGCGCGGGTACTACGACTTCTTCCTGCGGGTCTTCGGGCTGCCCCTGCTGGTGCTGATGGGGATCGGGCCGCTCGTCGCCTGGCGGCGGGCTTCCCTCCGGAGCCTCGGCGCCGCCTTTGCCTGGCCCGCGGGCTTCGCGCTCCTCACCGGTCTCGTCCTGCTCGCGCTCGGCGCCGGCTCGTCGATCCCCGGTCTGATCGCGTACACGTTCTCGGCGTTCGTGCTCGGGTCGATCGCCTTCGAGTTCGTCCGCGGCACCCGGGCGCGGCGCGCGCTCTCCGGGGGCTCGTGGCCCGGCGCGTTCTCGGCGCTCGTGGCCCGCAACCGGCGTCGCTATGGCGGTTACGTCGTCCATGCGGCCGTCGTCCTGCTCGCGATCGGGATCGCCGGCTCGAGCGCCTACGACTCCGTCAGCGAGGGTCGCCTCGCCAGGGGCGACGCGCTGACGGTCGGCGACTATCGGCTCACCTACCGCGCGCTCCAGGAGCGGGAGGCCGCCAATGCGACCGAGGTTCGAGCCGTGCTCGACGTCGAGCGCGACGGCAAGCCCGCGGGGACGGTCGAGGCCGGCAAGAACGCCTACACGGCGGAGCGGCAGGTCTCGAACGAAGTCGGAATCCGCAGTGACCTCGTCACCGGGGAGGACCTGTTCGTGATCGCCGAGCAGGTCAACCCCGACGGGACGGTCTATCTGCGCGTCTTCGTCAAGCCGCTCGTGAACCTGATCTGGCTCGCCGGGCTGGTCTTCCTGCTCGGCTCGCTGATCACCCTCTGGCCCGACGCACGCGAGCAACGCCGCCTCGCGGTGAGGTACGGCGGCGCCGAGACACCAGTCAGACCGTGAGCGTGGCGCTCCTGCTCGGCGCGCTGCTGACCGCGGCGTGCGTCGTCCTCGTCGCGCTGCCGTACCTGCGAGAGCCGGCGCCCGAGCGCGACGCACTCGACGAGGTGGGCGAGCTCGAGCAGCGCCGCCTCGAGCTGGCGGAGGTGCGCGACCGCGCTCTCGGCGCGCTGAAGGAGCTCGAGCTCGACCATCGCACCGGCAAGGTGTCCGACGACGACTACCGTTCCCTCGTCGGCCCGCTCCGGCGTGAGGCGGCCGAAGCGCTGCGCGCGCTCGAGCTGCAGGCGGGAGCAGCGCGTGTCAAGGTCGAGCGGTCGGGGTAGAGGGTGGCAATGGAGCCGCTCGAGCCACAGCTGCCGACGCCGGTGCCGGAACCGTTTCCGCCGCCAGACGAGGGCACTCCGCCCGAACCGCCGCGCACCCCGGAGCCATATCCACCGCCAGGCGAGGGCGATCTGCCCGGTCCGGTCGTGGTGCCCGAGCCCGGGCCGCAGTAGTTTTCCACAGGTTCGCGCTACACTGGCGCCCGGACGTCCCGGGAGGGACGACCGGCCTCTCGACGAAACTTCATTCGGATGCGCTTTCGCCTAGCCACAGGCCTTCTGCTGGCCTTTCTGCTGCTCGTGGTCGCACCTGCCTCGGGCTACGACGGCGTCACTGAGCGAAAAGCCGCGATCGACGACAAGATCGGCGCGCTCCAGGCCAAGATCAACTCGGCGCGCGAGCGGGAGGGAGTGCTCACCTCTCAGATCGCTGTCGTCACGTCGAAGATCCGGGCGCTGCAGGACGACGTCGACGCCGCCTCGACGCGCCTCGGCGAGCTCGAGAGCGTGCTCGCCCTCCATCAGCGCAAGCTCGACCGCCTGAACGAGCTCTACCGGATCCAGACGAGCAAGCTGGTCTTTCTCCAGCACCAGCACAGGTCGGCGACGGAACGGCTGAACAAGCGGATCGTCGACATCTACACGTCCGATCCGACCTCGGCGCTCGCAGTCGTCCTGGAGGCGGCGAGCTTCTCGGACATGATCGACGAGCTGGAGTATCTGAACGACATCAGCAGCCAGGACGAGAAGATCGTGAACGGGGTCAAGGCCGCGAAGCTGCAGATGCAGGAGACGCGAAACGCGACGCGCAGGACCAGGGGGGAGGTGGCCGAGACGACGCGGGCGGTCGCGGCCCGAACAGCGGAGCAGCGCGCGGTGCGCGACCGGCTCGCCTGGAGCCAGCGTCAGCTTGCTACCGCCCGTCGCGACAAGCGCTCGACGCTCGCGAACGTGCACGAGGACAAGCAGGAAGCACTCGGGCACATGGAGGACCTGCTGGCGGAGAGCGCAGAGCTCTCGGCGCGGATCCGCTCCTCCCAGGGATCGGCGATCGTGCCCGGCCCGACCGGCCCCGCCTCGGCAGCCGGGTTCATCTGGCCCGTGCACGGCGTCCTGACGAGCGGCTTCGGGTGGCGCTGGGGGCGGATGCACGAAGGCATTGACCTCGCTGTCGCCAGCGGCACGCCTGTTGTCGCGGCGGCGTCCGGCACCGTGATCGTCGCGGGGTGGATGGGCGGCTACGGCAACCTCGTCGTGATCGACCACGGCAACGGGCTCGCGACCGCTTACGGCCACAACACGAGCGTCACCGTCGGCTACGGCCAGACCGTGGCCCAGGGCCAGCTGATCGCCTACTCGGGGAGCACCGGCCACTCGACCGGCCCCCACGTGCACTTCGAGGTGCGCGTCAACGGATCGCCGGTCGATCCGCTCGGCTACCTGTAGCCGCACCCCGTATCTCCAGGGAGCGCGGCGCCGTTTCTTACTTGAAAGAAGGAAACGATGTCACTCCGAGGATGTCGTTCCCCTCTCTCCCGACGCGCGCCGGCCGCCCTCACGGGCGGTCGGCTGCTTTCTCAGGCGGCTTCGGTCCGCAGCCGGTCGCTGTCGCCGGTCAGGTGAGCGGGCAGACCCTCCGTCGTGACTACATGGAGATCGGGGAGTGCCCGCCAGCGCTCGTCGAGCCCGAGCCCGTAGCCGGCGAACAGCTCGTCCGGAACCGTGAAGCCGACGTAGTCGAGCGGCACGTCGTCGACGAGACGCCGGTATGGCCGGTCGAGCAGCGTGACGGCGGAGAGACTCGCCGGGTTGCGCAAGGACAGCGTGCGGGAGAGGAAGTTCAGCGTCAGGCCGGTGTCGACCACGTCCTCGACCACGACCACGTGGCGGCCGACGATGGACGTGTCCAGGTCTTTCAGCAGCCGAACCCCACCGCTCTGGCCCCCGGCGTAGGCCGCGAGCTCGAGAAAGTCGACGCCGTGCGGGATCGGCAATACCCGTGAGAGGTCGGCGAGAAAGACCGCGCTCGACTTCAGCGGAGCGACGAGCAGCGGCTCCCGTCCGGCGTAGGCCGTGGCGAGCTCGTCACCGAGCTCCGCGACGCGGCGGGTGATCTCCTGGCGCGTCAGATAGACCTCCCCGATCGGGTGGCCGTCGGCCGCGAGGAGGCCGGCTAGGACGCGAGTTTCAGTTGTAATCGCTGGGCGAGGCGCTCGATGTCGCGCCGGTAGAAGAGCTTGATCTTGACCTCCGGATAGAGCCGCTTCAACTCGCGTAGCTTCCGGTTCTTGCGCGTCACGAGCGACTGCCGCATCACCGTCACCTCGATGTAGAGGTCCTGCTCGGGCAGGTAGAAATCGGGCGTGAACGCGCTCGTGACCCGACCGTCCGCGTCGCGTTCGAGCACGAACGTTCGCGGCTCGTACTCCCAGGGGACGCCGTAGTAGTCGAAGAGCTTGGCGCACTCGAGCTCGACCTCATTGACGAACCTGGGCGGGGCCGCGCCGGCGAAGGCGCGGAACGCGGGCGGCTGCCGGGGCACGAACCTCAAGGTAGCTGCGGCCTCGGACGACCTATGCTTCGCGCATGCCTGCGCCTCCCGAGGGGACTTTCACGATCGCGCACCTCTCCGATCTGCACTGCGGCGGCCAGTACTTCGTTCCGGGCCTGCTGGAGCGCGCGATCAGCGAGATCAACGACCTGCAGCCCGACATCGTCGTCTGCTCGGGCGACCTGACCACGTTCGGCTTCAAGCACGAGTACGAGGAGGCCCGCCGCTACCTGGACAAGGTCGAGTGCGAGGCGATGGTCGTGATCCCGGGCAACCACGACTCCCGCAACGTCGGCTACGTCCACTTCGAGGAGCTCTTCGGCGAGCGCAACTCGGTGCTTCGGGTCGGGTCGGCGACCGTCGTCGCGGTCGACTCGACCGAGCCCGACCTCGACCACGGTCAGATCGGACGTGGCCGCTATCGCTGGATCGAAGAGCAGTTCGCGGAGGAGGCGAGCCGGCTACGCATCTTCGTCTGTCATCACCATCTGCTGCCCGTGCCGGGAACCGGTCGCGAGCGCAATGTGATCTACGACGCCGGCGACACGATCGAGTGCCTGCAGCGCGCCGGCGTCCATCTGGTGCTCTCCGGCCACAAGCACGTGCCGTATGCCTGGAAGCTGGAGGATCTCTTCGTCGTCAACACCGGCACCGTCTCCTCGCTCCGCCTCCGGGGCAACACGAGGCCCTGTTACAACGTCGTCGAGGTGTCGGGGAGCCATGTGGCCGTCTGGCGCAAGCATCCCTTCCACGGCCAGGAGCGGATCATCCAGTTCTCGCTCGACACCTTCGAGTACGAGAAGTACACGGCGCGGATCGAGGACGAGGTGACGACGCGCTCGTGACCCGTGCGCTTGCGTTGATCGACGGGGAGCATTACGCGCCGGTCGTGCGCGCCGCGCTCGAGGAGCTCCCGTACGAATTCGTGGCCGCGCACGTGGTCGGGGGCACCGAGAAGCTCCGCGACGACGCCGACTACGGCGTCGCGGTCGCCGCCGACCTCGACCGCGCTCTCGCCGAGCACCGCCCGGAGCTCGTCGTCGACCTCTCGGACGAGCCCGTGCTGGGCCCGAAGGAGCGCTTTCGGCTTGCGAGCCGGGTGCTGGCCGCCGGGTTTCCCTACGTCGGCGCCG
>JAWVCV010000018.1:0-5563 GCA_033858115.1 Gaiellaceae bacterium | reverse complement strand
AGCCTCGCTGATCGCCGTTGACCGTTTGAACCGACAGATCACGCTGGCTGCGCGGCCCGAGGGATTCCCGCAGGCGTCGGACTTCGCGCTCGTCGAGTCGGAGGTGCCCGCCCCCGGGCCGGGCGAGGTCCTCGTGCGCTCGCAGTGGCTGTCCGTCGACCCGTACATGCGGGGGCGCATGAGCGAGGGGCGCTCGTATGCGAAGCCGACGCAGCTCGGCGAGCCGATGACGGGGCAGGTCGTCGGCGAGGTGGTCGAGAGCGGCGACTCGCGCTTCGTGCCGGGCGACACCGTCGTCGGGCAGCTCGGCTGGCAGGACTACGCTCTTGCTCGCGGCGGCACGCTGCGCAAGCTCGATCCGGAGGTTGCGCCTCCACAGACCGCGCTCCACGTCCTCGGCGCCACCGGCCTGACCGCCTACTTCGGCCTGTTCGACGTCGGCAAGCCGAAGCCGGGCGACACCGTCGTCGTCTCCGCAGCGTCGGGCGCCGTCGGCCAGATCGTCGGTCAGCTTGCCAAGATCGCCGGCTGTCGCGCCGTCGTCGGATTGGCGGGGTCGCCCGAGAAGGTTGCGGACCTGACCGAGCTCTATGGCTACGACCTCGGCGTCGACTACAAGCGCGACGACGTCAACGCGCGCCTCAAGGAGGCGTGCCCCGACGGCGTCGACGTCTATTTCGACAACGTCGGCGGCGCCCTCTCGGAAACCGTCTTCCGGCGGCTCGCGCTCGGAGCCCGCGTGCCGATCTGCGGCCAGGTCTCCCAGTACAACCTGGCCGAGCCGGAGCTCGCACCACGGAACCTCAGCTTCCTGATCGTCTTCCGCGCCCGGCTCGAGGGCTTTCTCGTCAGCGACTACGTCCATCGCTTCCCGGAGGCGCTCCGCCGGCTCGGCGGCTGGCTCGCCGACGGAAAGCTTCGCTACCGGGAGGACGTCACGGAGGGGCTCGAGAACGCGCCCGCGGCGTTCATGGGGATGCTGCGCGGCGAGAATCGCGGCAAGGCGCTCGTCAAGATCCGCTAGCCGCCCAAGCTTCGCGCGTGCGCCGGTAGAACAGCCAGAGGACGACGCCCACAATCACGAGCGCGAGCTCGTCCACCGGCCCCGGAATGGGCAGCAGCCCGAAGGCGGCCAGCCCTCGCAGCGGTCGCGGGATCCGGCCGTCGCCCGCGAGCAGCCGGACCGCTCGCAAGAGGCGGCGCATCAGGAGACCGGCACGCCGGCGGCCCGGAGGGCTCGCCGAAGCATGAGCGCGTTCGCGGGCGCCTGGGCGACCTCGCCCTTCGCCGGGTCGCCCGCCACTTCCTCGGGCTCCAGCCCCTCGAGCCCCGTCGCGGGCATCTCCGAGCGACCGTTGTTGTTGAACATCGCGTAGACCGAGTCTGCTTCACCTGCGAGCTCGCGCAACGGCGGCACCCACTCCGCCAGCTCCTCCTGCGAGTACAGGTAGTCGAAGCGCTCCGCCGCGCTGCCCGTCCGCTTGTTCCAGGTCGATGCGTTGCGGCCGTGAAAGCGGACGTAGGCCGTGTCGCTCGTGCGCGCGACGACCGTCGGGACAAGATTCTTCGCCTCCGTCTTGGGTGCATCCACGATGACGTTCGTCAGCCCGTGGGACTCGAGGAAGGAGAGCGTTTGGGCCCGGTGCTCCTCGTCGAGCCAGCTGCGGTGGCGGAACTCGACCAGCAGCTCGTCCCCCGGCAGCTGCGCCGCCGCCCACTCGAGGTAGTCGAGCGACGCCGGCTTGTAGACGACGTAGGACGGAAACTGGAGCAGGATCCCACCGAGCTTTCCGCGCTCGCGCAGCGGCTCGAGCGCCCGCGAGAAGCGGCGGAAGACCTCGGCGCGGAGCTCGCGCGGGGGCCGGTCGACCCGGCCGCGCTCGTCGACCGGCATCGCGTCGCGCAGCTCCTCGGGCAGCGACTCGACCTTGACGGGATGGCGCGTCATCAAGCCGAATGCCTTCACGTGCATCGTGAAGCCTTCCGGGGTCCGCTCGGCCCAGTTGCCCACGAGCTCGGCGTCCGGGAGCCGGTAGTACGTCGAGTTCGCCTCGACCGTGTCGAAGCGCTCGGCGTAGTGCCTGATCCGGGCTTCGCCGGAGCGGACGCCTTTCGGGTACCAGACCTTCGTCAGCGTCTCGTCCGCCCACGAGCAGGTGCCCACGCGGATCGTGGCCGTCATGCCAGGATCGTATGGCCGGCGGGCAGGCCCGTGGGCCCACCCGCCGGCACGCAGAGCTAGGTGGCGACGAGCGTCAGCGTGCGCCGGAGGACGACGCCGCCGCCGCTGAACACGTTGGCCTCGACGTCGACCGTGTACGTCTTGCCCTTGACCGGGCGGAAACCGGTCAGGCGGACGGATGCGGTCGTGTCAAGGCCGAACGGCGCCGTCGGCTGGGCACTGAAGACGAGCCGCCCCTTGTCGCGCACCTTGACGTTGAAGCCGACCATCTCGCCCGGCTTCGTGCCGGCGCCGTAGGCCCGCAGCGGCACCTTCACGACCGGACTGGCGCGGCCGCCCTTCACCGTGAAGAGCGCGTTGCGCGCATCGACGGAGTTCGCCGCGGCGGCGAACCGCGAGAGCGACGGCTTCGCGGCGCCCGTCGTCGTCCGCAGGCCGCTCTGCCACTCGCTCGTGGCATGGTCGCGGAAGACGAACCAGATGAACATGTCCGTCCGCGGGTCGGCCTTCGCAAGCGCGAGCGCCTGGGCGGCGTAGGCTGCCTGCTGAGCCCGGGTGACGCCGTTGGGCTCGCCGTCCTGCTTCACCTCATGCCCGTACTCGGTGATCCAGATGCGGACGTTCTTGCGCTTGAACCACTTGTCGAGCGAGGCCTCGAACCGCGGGAACGCCGAGAGGGTCACGTTCGGCCACTTCACCTTCTGCGTCGGTTTCATCCGCGCGGGCACCGGATACGGGTGCTGGGCCCAAGCGTCGAACTTCAGCCGAGGATTGGCCGCGGCCACGAGCTGCGCGAAGCGGCCCGGAGAGTGCGTCTCGGACTTGCCCTTGAGCGGCTTGTCGCGGCCGGCGGACGACGTGCTGCCGACCGCGACCTTCGCGGTCGGGCTGCCGGCCTTGATCCCGGCATAGGACGCGGCCGCGAGCTTCGCATAGTTGCGCGGCGCGACCGACTTGCCCTTCGCGTCGAACTGCGGAGCGAGGAAGAGCTGCAGGTTCGACTCGTTCCAGATCGAGTAGAAGCGCACGTAGGGATAGCCCTGGAAGCGGCCCGAGTAGCGCGAGGCCACGGCCCGCGAGAACGCGGTCAGGTCGCTGAGGCGCGTCGGCATGAAGTTCGGCGTCTTGCCGCCGTTCGCCCACTTCGGCGTGCCCCAAATCGTGATCAGGACCTCCATGTCGCGCGCCTGCGTGTTGCGCACGAGCTCGTCGACGTCGTTGAAGCGGTAGGCGGGGTCGAACGGGTTGGACGCGTTCGCCGGTCGCGTGGGGGCGATGTTCGCCCACGTGACGAGCGTACGGACGATGGTGGCGTTGGCGCTTTGCGCCTGGTCGAGCATCTCCGCCCGTCGCTCTTCGTAGCGGAAGTTCGGGTCGTCGTGAAAGCCGACGTACATGCGCGGCGACGCGCTCGCGACCGCCGGCGTCAGCAGCGCTGCGAAAGCCGCGTAGAGGAAGAACTGTCTCACTCGTCTCACGGGCAATCTCCTTTGTAAACGATGAACCCGGCCACCCTAGCGGGCCTCGTGTGAGCAGCGTGTTAGGTCTCTCCAGGCCGTTCAGGCAGCAGTGCGCAGCGCTTCGATCTCCCGTGAGACCGCCAAGCGCTCCAGTGCGTTCGCCTCGATCTGGCGGACGCGCTCCCGTGTGATTCCGAGCCGCCGGCCGATCTCCTCCAGCGACTGAGGCTCTTGGGTGCCGAGCCCGTAGCGGAGCCTCAACACCTCCTGCTCGCGGTCCGGGAGGGTCTCGAGCGCGCGGTGGAGCGTGTCCTCGGTGAGGCTGACCTCGACCTCTTCCTCGACGCCGCCCTCCGCGACGCCGACGAGGTCGCCGATCGAGGCGTCGTTGTCCGCGCCGAGAGGCTTGTCCAGGCTCGTGACGGCGCGTGCGGCCTCCCGAACCTCGCGAAGGTGCTTCAAGGACACCTTCGAGGCCTTCGAGATCTCCTCGTCGGTCGGCGGCCGGCCGAGCTTCACCATCAGCTCCCGCTCCGCCCGGCCGATCTTCTGCTCGCGGTCGGCGATGTGGACGGGGATCCGGATCGTGCGCGACTTGTTGGCGACCCCGCGCTGCACCGCCTGGCGGATCCACCACGTCGCGTAGGTGGAGAACTTGTAGCCGCGGCGCCAGTCGAACTTTTCCACGGCGCGGATCAGGCCGATCACGCCCTCCTGGATCAGGTCGAGCAGCGACAGCCCATGTCCCTGGTAGCGCTTCGCGATCGAGACGACGAGGCGCAGGTTCGAGTTGATCATCCGGTTCTTCGCGGCGAGGTCGCCGCGCTCGATCTTTTTCGCCAGCTCGACCTCTTCGGCTGCGGTCAGCAGCGGGTAGCGCCCAGCCTCGTTGAGGAAGAGCTGCAGCGAGTCGGTCGTCGCCGTCGCGAGGTCGCCGTTGACGTAGGTCGGCTCGGCGGCCGTCGCACGCGCGCAGTCGTCCGACAGCGCGATCCCCCGCTCGTCGAGCTCGGCGTAGAGCGCTTCGAGCTCCTCGTCCTCGAGCTCCAGGTCCTGGACGGCGGCGCTGAACTCGGACAGGTTGAGGCAACCCGCTTCCTCGCCGGCCTCGAGCATCGGCGCAAGGCTCTCCCTGCTCACGGGCTCTGTCTTCCCCGCATCGAGTCGACGCTAACACGCGTCGCGCCGTACACTTCCGGGCGTGGTCTGGGAGCTCGTGTTCATGTTGGTGATCCTGAAGATCCCGGTCGTCTACCTCTGCACGGTCGTCTGGTGGGCGATCAGGGCGGAGCCCGAGCCGCTCGAAGGTGCGGCCCGCCTCGCCACCTTGTCGCCGCCGCCGGAGCCCTGCGACTGGCGCAGCCGCCGCTCGGCGCTGCTCCGACGCGGTCCGCTGCCGCGGGGTGGGCGCCGCGTCGCGCACGCGCGCGCCCAGGTCGGGACATGAGCGTCGACGCAACCCCGAGCGATGCCCGTGACCGGTGGTCGGCAACCGACACCGTCGCCGGGCTGCTGGCGATGATCGCGATCGTCGCCTGCGCCCTCGGGCTCGCCTGGCGCCCCGTGCGCGTGATCCCATTCGCGGTCGTGCTGACGCTGATCGCCGCCCGGATGTCCGAGCGGCAGCAGCGGCTCGTGACGGCTGCGGTCGTAGCGTGCGTGATCGGCTGGACCGCGGGTATGGCAATCGCCGTGATCACCGAAAGACCGCTCTACTAGAAGCTCTTTGCCCGCCCCGCTGGTACAACACAAAGTGTGAGCGCGCACGACGTCGACGGGTTGAACGCCGGGTATGCCCGGCTACTCCTCGAGGACTACCTGGAGAACCCGGAGGCCGTCCCGCCAGAGTGGCGGGAGCTCTTCGAGAGCGGCGAAAGCGACCTCGTCGCCACCCACCCTGGCCTGCTGCGCCTGCTCGAGA
>JAWVCV010000017.1:0-3219 GCA_033858115.1 Gaiellaceae bacterium | reverse complement strand
ACGGGCGCGAGGCCGAGCGACGCGCCCAGCCAGAAGTGGCAAAGCCAGGTGACGCGCTTCAGATAGGGGTAGACGACGAAGAGCGCGACGGGCACCGGCCAGAGCCAGCGGACGATCGGGTCGAGCTGGGACACGGCGAGCAGGAAGACGCCGAGCGCGAGCGCACACAGTCCGGCGACCTGCGCGCGGGACAGCGTTCCGGCGGGCAGCTCGCGGGTCGCCGTGCGCGGGTTCCGGCCATCCAGCTCGGCGTCGATGAGACGGTTCAGACCCATCGCGAGCGTCCGCGCGCCGACCATCGCCACCGTCACCCAGAGCCAGTCCCCCGCCGCGGGAGCCTCGCCCACGGCGAGCAGCATCCCGACGTAGGCGAAGGGCAGCGCGAAGACGGTGTGCTCGAGCTTCACGAGCGATGCGAACCGGCGCGGCAACGAAACGGCGGTCGCGGTCATGTCTGCTTGTGGACGGTCTCTTCGCCGGCCAGGAGCTTGACGGCGTGCCCCAGCGCCGGCCTCAGCACCGCGAAGCCGTCGCGGCAGCCGCCGGGCGAGCCGGGCAGATTGACGACGAGGGTGCTGCCATGCACGCCGGCCAGTCCGCGCGAGAGGAGCGCGTGCGGCGTCCTCGCGATCGAGTCGGCCCGAATCGCCTCGGCAATCCCCGGCGCCTCGCGGTCGATCACCGACCGCGTCGCCTCCGGCGTGACGTCCCGCGGGGCGACACCCGTTCCTCCCGTGGTGAGGACGACAGCCGCCGCGCCGGCGAGCTCCAGGATCGCAGCGGCGATCTCGCCCGCTTCATCGGGCACGACTCGGCGCTCCACGTCGTAGCCCTCCGCCGCCAGCAGTTCCGCCAGCAGGTCGCCGCTCGTGTCCGCTCGAGTCCCCGCGACGACGCCGTCGGACACGGTGAGGACAGCGGCCCTCACGCCTCCTCCTTCGTCTTCTCGACGAGCGTGACCTCGGTGACCGCCATGCCCTTGTCGATCGCCTTCGCCATGTCGTAGACGGTCAGGGCCGCGATCGAAGCGGCCACGAGGGCCTCCATCTCGACACCGGTCTGCGCGGTTGTCTCGGCGGCGGCGACGATCTCGACTCCCTCGCCGGCGACCTCGAGCGTCACCTCGACGAGGGAGAGCGGCAACGGATGGCAGAGCGGGATCAGGTCACTCGTTCGCTTCGCGGCCATGATCCCGGCGAGCTGCGCCGTCGCGAGCGCGTCACCCTTGGGCAGGTCGCGCAGTCGCTGCGCCGTCTCGGGCGCCATCCGAACCGCCGCGCGTGCCACAGCGCGGCGGCGGGACATGGGCTTGCCGCCGACGTCGACCATCCGCACGGAGCCCGACTCATCGACATGCGAGAGGTCGCTCATCGCGAGCGAATCGTACTGGCGCGGTCGAGGTCGGCCAGCTGGGCGTCGATCCAGGCGCTCAGGTCGTGCCGGCGCACGTGCGCGCGGATCGCTTCGCACCACTCGTGGCGCTGCTCCACCGGCAGTGCCAGCGCGTCCTCCAGGGCATCGGCCTGGCGCTCGACGTCCAGCGGCTCAACCGGAATCACCCACTGACCCAACTCCTCGTGAGCACCGGCGGTGACTGATAAGACAACAACTCCGTCCCGCTCGTTCACGAGCGGGGCCTCCTTCGCGACGAGGTTCAACCCGTCCATGATCGCGTTGACGAGCAGGACGTCGAACTGCTTGTACGCGGCCACCGACCGGGGGAAGTCGTCCGCGATCTCCAGGCGCAGGGCGCCCGGGAAGCGCGCCTCGAGGTCTGCCGCCTTCTCCTCGATCCGCCGGCGCTCCTCGACGTACTCGGGGATCTCCTGGCGGGACGGATCGAGCAGGGCGAGCATCGCGACGCGGCCGCGCAGGTCGGGGCGGCGCTCGAGCAGGAGCCCGAAGGCCTCGAAGCCGCGCACGACGTTCTTCGACGGATCGGTCCTGTCCACGCGCAGGATCAGCCGCTCCGGGCGCCAGGAGAGAAGGTCGCGCTCGCGCGCGAGCACGGGCTCGCTGCCGGCCAGGGCGACGAACTCGTCGGGGTCGATCGAGATCGGGTGCGCGGTGACGAGCGCCTCGCCGGAATCGAGCCCCAGCTCGCTACAGGTGGACAGGAACGCCTGTCGCCAGCGTTGTGTGTGGAAGCCGACCACGTCGTTGGCGAGCAACCCGAGATGAATCTCGCGGACGATCCGCTCGGGCAGCACAGACCACGCGTCGGGACCGACCCAGGGGATGTGGACGAAGTGCGCCAGCGCAGCTGTGGGACGGCGCTCGCGGACGATGCGAGGCGCGAGGTAGAGGTGGTAGTCGTGGAAGAAGACGGCGGCGTCGGGCTGCCGCTCAAGCTCCTCCAGCACGGCAGCGGCGAACGAACGATTGACGGCGCGATACCCCTCCTCCCACGGCCGGGTGAGATCGGCGTCAGGATCGTGCTTGCGGTCCCAGAGCCCGTGCTGGACGAACCAGAGCGTCGGATTGGCGACGACGTTGTAGAAGAGCTCGTACGTCTCCGGGGGGTGTGCCACGAGCTGGAGCCGGTAGCGCGAGCCGTCGCGCGCGGTCTCCTCGACCGGCCCCTCGACCGCGACGGCGCGATCCTCGTCGGTGAGCGCGCTCGCGATCCACGTCACGTCGTGGTGGGAGACGAGCGGCGCGAGGGCCGTGACGAGCCCACCCGCTCCTCGCCGGGCCACGCGCCCGCCAGCCTCTCGCGCGTACGCGATCGGACCGCGGTTGGAGACGACGATCAGCTTGCGCCGCTGGGCCACGTTCGCGATCGAGTTCCGCTAGAGGCGCTTCACGAAACGCAGACGTGAGCCGCGGCCGTCCGGCCCGCCGCCGATCTCGACCTCGTCCGCGACCGAGCGGATGATCGCGATCCCGAGCCCTCCCTCGGAGAGCTCCTCGCCGTCCGAGTCGGCCTCTCCCACCTCGAAGCCGGAGCCGTCGTCCGCCACCTCGACGATCAGGCGGTCCTCGAGCAGCTCGAAGCTGATCGCGACGTGCCCCTCACCGTCGCCGTAGGCGTGCCGCACCGAGTTGGAGCAGGCCTCGGTGAGCGCGAGCTTGAGGTCGGCGAGGGTGTCGTCGGGGAGTGGTCGAACGCGCGCGAGCCCAGCTAGGGCCAGGCGAGAGAGCGTGATGTACTCCGGCTTGGCCGGGATGGTCAAGCGCACGGTCTTGCCGTCGCCAACCCGCTCGCGCGTCGGCGAG
>JAWVCV010000016.1:0-3801 GCA_033858115.1 Gaiellaceae bacterium | reverse complement strand
CCGACCGACCTGGCGATGCCGCGCCGGGTCGGCACCGGGGTCGACCCGAAACGGCTCGCGATGATCGTCGCCGTGCTCTCGCGTCACGCCGGCATCGCGCTCGGCTCCGCCGACGTCTTCGTCAACGTCGCGGGCGGCCTGCGGATCGACGAGCCGGGAGCGGATCTCGCGATCGCGCTCGCGATCGCCTCTGCGGCCCGCAACGCGCCCGTGCGGGAAGGGCTCGCCGCCTTCGGTGAGATCGGCCTCACCGGCCGCCTGAGACCGGCCGCGCAGTCCGAACGGCGTCTGGAGGAGTGTGTCAAGCTCGGGGTCTCCGCGGTCGTCGCGCCGGCGGGCACGCCGAGCCGGTCGAAGATCCGAGTCTCCGAGTCCGGCAGCCTCGGGCAGGCGCTCCAGGCAGGCCTCGAAGCGCGCGGGGAAAAATCCCCGCAAATCGGCCTAAACGGCTAAAACATCGCGTTTTCCAGGGGTTTCTGCTATGCTGTCAGCCGCATGCCGGTGAGCCTTCGAGCCCGCCGGCTTCTTCACTGAACAGACGATTTACACAGCAGAGGTTCATACCTAGGGGAGGCGGGCTTGTTCGAGGTCGGTGACAAAGTGGTGTATCCGCACCACGGGGCAGGCACGGTCGTGAAGAAGGAAAAGCGCGAGGTGTTGGGCCAGACGCGCGAGTACCTGACCATTCAGATCCTGCACAACGACATGACCGTGAACGTGCCGGTCGAGAATGCCGAGCAGGTCGGTCTCCGCACCGTGATCGACGAGGATCTGGTCAATACGGTCGTGAAGGCTCTGACCGCCGGCGAGTCGGAGATGCCGAAGAACTGGAACCGTCGCTTCAAGCACAACCGGGACAAGATGAAGACGGGGGACATCTTCGAGCTCGCCGAGGTCGTGAAGAACCTCAACCTGCGCGACCACGAAAAGGGCCTTTCGACGGGCGAGAAGCAGATGTTCGTGAAGGCGAAGAAGATCCTCGCCTCCGAGCTGATGTACGCGAAGGCCGTCGACGAGGAAGAGGCCGCCGAGTGGCTTGACGGCGTGCTCGCGGGCAACGGCGAGAAGCCGAAGAAGAAGTCCAAGGCGAAGGCCGCCGCCGCGACTGCGTAGCGCTCGCGCCGCGCCGGAATATGAGCGTCTGGGCCCTCCTCGTCGCAGCGGGGGCTGGAGAGCGGCTGGGCGAGGGGCGGCCGAAGGCGTTCGCCGGGCTCGCGGGGCTGCCTCTGCTGGCGGAGCCCCTACGCCGGCTGGACGAATCGAGCTGGATCGACGCGATCGTCGTCGCCGTCGCAGCAGAGTGGGAGGAGCCGGCGATCCTGCTGGCCGAGGAGCTCTCGGCGACCAAGGTGGTCGCGGCTGTCACGGGGGGCGCGACCCGTGCCGAATCGGTTCGGCTGGCGCTGGCGGAGGTCCCGGAGGACGCGCTCGTCGTGCTCGTCCACGACGCGGCCAGGCCGCTCGTGACCGATGAGGTGATCGAGCGCGTGCTGGCGCCGCTCTCGGAGGGTTGGGACGGCGTCGTGCCGGCGCTGCCCCTTGTCGACACGGTCAAGTCCGTCGACGGAGACCGCGTCACCGGCACGCTTGCGCGGGACCAGCTCGTCGCGGTGCAGACCCCCCAGGCCTTCCCCGCGGCGACGTTGCGTGCGGCCTACGCGGGCGAGCTCGGCGGCGCGACCGACTGCTCCTCTCTCGTGGAGGCCCGCGGCGGGCGGGTGAAGTGGGTCGAGGGGGACCCGAGGCTGCTGAAGGTGACGACGAAAGCCGATCTCGAGCTGGTCGCGTCGTGGCTGTGAGCGCCGTCGTGTTCGACGTCGGCGAGACGCTGATCGACGAGACCCACATGTGGGAGCGCGCAGCCGAGGTAGCCGGGGTCACGCGCTTCACGTTGATGGGCGTGCTCGGCGGCCTTGCGGCGCGCGGAGAGGACCACTCGCGCGCCTGGGAGCTGCTCTCGGTCGACTGGCCGGCCGCGACGTGGGATGCGGACGACTTCTACGCCGATGCCCTGCCTTGTCTGCGCCGGCTTCGCGCGTGCGGCCTGGTCGTCGGCACGGTCGGAAACACGCCTGCGGAGTGCGAGGATCTGCTCAAGGAGCACGCTGACCTCGTCGGGTCGTCGGGGCGCTGGGGGATCGCGAAGCCCGCTCGCGAGTTCTTCGAGCGGATCGTCGACGAGGCGGGGTTGGCGCCGTCGCAGATCGCCTATGTCGGCGACCGCGTCGACAACGACATCGAGCCTGCGCTTGCGGCGGGCATGGTCGCGGTTCACATCCGGCGCGGGCCGTGGGGCCATCTGCACGACCCACCGGCCGAGGCGATCCGGATCGAGTCCCTGGCCGAGCTGCCGGAGGCGGTCGGTGTCTGAGTTGCGAGTCGGGCTTGGGGTCGACGCGCACGCGCTGGCGGACGGGGTACGGCTCGTGCTCGGCGGCGTCGCGATCGAGTCCTCGCGCGGTCTCGCCGGCCACTCCGACGGCGACGTGATCGCGCATGCGCTGATCGATGCGCTTCTCGGCGCGGCGGGGCTCGGCGACATCGGGTCGCTCTTTTCGTCGGGAGACCCACGCTGGGAGGGGGCGAGCTCGCTCGACCTCCTGCGCGGCGCCTACGAGCACGTGCGGGGCGCGGGCTACGCGCTCGTGAACGCTGACTGCGTCTTGATCGGCGAAGAGCCGCGGATCGCGCCGCACCGCGAGGAGATGCGCCGCCGCCTGGCCGAAGCCCTCGGTGTCGACCCCGTCCGGGTCAATGTCCGCGCGACCACGACCGACAGGCTCGGCTACACCGGTCGCGGCGAGGGCCTCGCTGCTCAGGCGGTCGCGTTGCTGGAGCCGGCGTGAAGCTGTTCTCCCACGCCGAGCGGCCGGAGCTCGTGGAGCGCCGCGGCGAGCTCGGCGACCCGTGGGACGAGTTCATGTACCACGACGCGGTCGCCAACGTGCACTGGGATCGCCAGTACGAGGAGTTCCCCGATCTCCAGCTCTACCTCGTGGACGAGGACGATCGGTATCTCGCCGAGTCGAACGCAGTCCCGATTCCGTTCGGTCCCGACGCGCTGCCGGACGAGGGTTGGGACGCCGCGCTGGAGCAGGCCTTCGCTGGGAGGCCGGCCGTAGCGGTGTCGGCGATTGCGATCACCGTCGGCGTCGAGCACCGCGGGAAGGGCCTGAGCAGGACGATGCTCGACGGGATGCGGCAGGCGGTTGCGGCACGCGGCCTGACCGACCTCGTCGCCCCCGTGCGGCCGAGCCTGAAGCATCGCTACCCGCTCGTGCCGGCGCACCGCTACATCGAGTGGCGTCGCGAGGACGGGAAGCTGCTCGACCCGTGGCTACGCGTGCACGAGGACGCCGGAGCGCGGTTGGTCCGCGTGGCGCCGCGCTCGATGCGGATCTCCGGCACCGTCTCGGAGTGGCAGGAGTGGACGCAGATGGTCTTCCCGGACAGCGGCGCCTACGTGGTGCCTGGGGCGCTCGTCCCGGTCGACATCGACCTGGAGGGCGAACGGGGCGTCTACGTGGAGCCCAACGTCTGGATGCACCACCGGATCTAGACCGGCAGGCGGACCAGCTCGCCGGCCTGCTCGACGAGGCCGTCGCGCAGCAACGAGTCGACCGCTTCGCGATCGAGCGTCGCCAGCGGCTGCGGGTCCGCCGCGACGAGCCGGAGCAGCGCGGCCCGGCGCTGCCGGAACGATCCTTCGAAGCGGGATTGCCTGCGCAGCGGCTCGTAGCGACGACCGCGTGCGGGACAGCGGCTCGCGAGCGGGCAGGCACCGCAGCGCGGCACACGCGC
>JAWVCV010000015.1:0-7425 GCA_033858115.1 Gaiellaceae bacterium | reverse complement strand
GAACGGAGGTGGCGCCGTTGGCCAGCGGCCCGTAGACGATGTAGCTGTGGCCGGTGATCCAGCCGATGTCGGCGGCGCACCAGTAGACGTCCTCCTCCGGCTTCAGGTCGAAGACGAGAGCGTGGGTCGAGGCCACGCCGACGAGGTAGCCGCCCGTCGTGTGCGCGATCCCCTTCGGCTTCGCGGTGGTCCCCGACGTGTACATCAGGAAGAGCAGGTCCTCGCTGTCCATCGGCTCCGGCGGGCAGGTGGCGGGATCAGCGGAGACGTCGAAGTCGTGGTACCAGTGGTCGCGCCCCTCCTGCATCGGCACGTCGTTGCCGGTGCGGCGAACAACGAGGGCGCTGCGGATGCCGGGCGCGTCGGCCATGGCCGCGTCGGCGGTCTGCTTCAGCGGCACTTTCGTGCCGCGCCGCCAGGCCTCGTCCTGAGTGATCAGGACCTCGCAGCCCATGTCGTTGGCCCGGTCGGAGAGCGAATCGGCGGAGAAGCCGCCGAAGACGACGGTGTGCGGAGCGCCCAGCCGCGTGCAGGCGAGCATCGCGATCGGCAGCTCGGGGACCATTCCCATGTAGATCGCGACCTTCGTCCCCTTCTGCACGCCGAGCTCCTTGAGCGCGTTCGCGAAGCGAACGACCTCCGACTGGAGCTGCGCGTAGGTCAGCTCCCGCCTGTCGCCTTCCGGCTCACCCTCCCAGTGATAGGCGACACGATCGCCGAGCCCGGCCTCGACGTGCCGGTCGACGCAGTTGTAGGCGACGTTCAGCTTGCCGCCGAGATACCACTTCGCGTACGGGAGCTCCCACTCGTAGAGCTTCGTGAACGGCTCGAACCACGTGACGCGCTCGCGACCCTCGCTCTCCCAGAACTCGTCGAAGTCGCGCCCGTAGATGTCCGGCTGAGCCACCGCCTGCGCGGCGAAGTCCGGGGGCGGCGGGTAGCGCCGATCCTCGACGAAGATGGTCTCGATCGTCTGGTCGCTCATGCTCGGTTTCTTACCACGCCCATCGCGCCGAGGTGGGGGCGCCCGCCGGTGCGGGCGCCCCGGATGCGGCTCAGCGGGCGCGCGCCGGAAGTCCTGATGCCGGCGGCCTGGGCGCAGTATCGCCGAGGTGGATGCGCCGCTCCGCCTCTGCGAAGCGGGCCGCCGCTTCGGGCTCCGGCCGGAGCAGCGAGACGAGAATCCCGGACACGAACGCGAGCGGCATCGAGATCAGCGCCGGGTTCGTCAGCCCGATGATTGCCGAGTCGTGGTTGAGCACGTCGACCATGACCGTCGGCGAGATCGAGATCAGGACGAGCGCCGACGTGGCGCCGACGACGATGCTCGTCACCGCACCCCAGGTCGTGTAGCCGCGCCAGTAGATCGACATCAGGAGCGCCGGGAAGTTCGCGCTGGCCGCGATCGCGAACGCGAGCCCGACCATGAAGGCGATGTTCTGACCCTCGAGCACGATCCCCAGCACGATCGCGAGCCCGCCCATCAGGAAGGTCGCGGCCCGGGCAACCCGGAACTGCTCGTGCTCGGGCGCCTCGCCGTCCCGGACGACGTTCACCCAGAGATCGTGCGAGAGCGCGGCTGCTCCGGAAAGCGTCAGCCCCGCGACCACCGCGAGGATGGTCGCGAACGCGACCGCGGCGATGAAGCCGAAGAACGGCGTTCCGGCCACGTTCTCCGCGAGCAGGAGCGCGGCCGCGTTCCCGCCCTTGTCGACCGCCTTGATCGGCGCCTGCCCGACGAGCGCCATGGCGCCGAAGCCCAGCACGAAGGTGAGCAGGTAGAAGAAGCCGATGAAGAATGTCGCCCAGTTGACCGACGTGCGGGCGGCCTGGCGGTCGGGAACGGTGTAGAAGCGCATCAGGATGTGCGGCAGCCCCGCCGTCCCGAACATCAGCGCCAGCCCGAGCGAGAGCGCGTTCCAGTGGTTGGAGACGAGGCTCCCGGGCTCGAGCACGCTCGTGCCGAACTGGCTCGACGCCGACTGGAAGAGGTGGAGCGGGTTCATGTCGAACTTGAGCAGGACGAGGAACGCCATCACCGTCGCGCCGCCGATGAGCAGCGTCGCCTTGACGATCTGCACCCACGTGGTCGCGATCATCCCGCCTAGAAGGAGGAACGTCAGCATCACGGCGCCGACGATCACGACCGAGACCGCGTACGGCAGGCCGAAGATCAGGTGGATCAACGTCCCCGCGCCCACCATCTGGGCGATTAGGTAGAAGACGACGACCGAGAGCGTGCCGAATGCCGTTGCCACCCGCACGGGCTTCTGGCGCAGCCGGTACGCGACCACGTCCGCGAACGTGTAGCGGCCGAGGTTGCGCAGAGGCTCGGCGATCAGGAAGAGCACGATCGGCCAGCCGACAAGGAAGCCGATCGAGTAGATCAACCCGTCGAAGCCGGTCAGGGCCACGAGACCGGCGATGCCGAGGAAGCTCGCCGCGCTCATGTAGTCGCCGGAGAGCGCCAGCCCGTTCTGGAAGCCCGTGATGCTGTGGCCGGCGGCGTAGAACTGGTCGGTCGTTCGCGTGCGCCGCGCCGCCCACCAGGTGATTCCGAGCGCGAGCAGCACGAAGAGGACGAAGAAGACGATCGCGATCGTGTTCGGCTCGCCCGGTTTGAAGGCGGCGACGATCATGGCGTACCCTCCAGCTCGCGAATTGCCGGCTCGTAGACGCGGTTCGCCCAGCGGACATACGTCCACGTGACCGCCCAGGTCGCGAGGATGACGACGACGCCGAGCGCCATACCGAGGCTCAGCCCGTCGGTGATGCGCTTCCCGAGGAAGCCCGGCGCGAACGCGATCAGCAGGATGAAGCCGAAGTAGACGACGAGCATCGCAGCGGTCAACGCGAGCGAGACGCGCAGGCGTTTTGCGGCGAGTAGCTCGAGGGCGCCGAGGTCCGCCTCGTCCGGCGCAGGCCGGGGCGAGACGGAAGCCCGATCGGTCGTCACAGACATACCGAGCCTCCTAGTCGAAAGTGATGCTTGTCACTACCGCAGGCGGTAGGACTACAAACGCGCTAGAGCTCCAGGTCGTAGGGGAAGCTCGTCAGCAGCTCGGCGCCGTCGTCGGTGACGAGGGCGAGGTCCTCGAGCCGGACGCCGCCGTAGCCGTGCCGGTACAGGCCCGGCTCGAGCGCGATCACGTCCCCCACCACGAGTGGCTCGCTCTCGACGCGGCCGACGCCCGGCCGCTCGTGCACCTCGAGGCCGACACCGTGGCCGGTCGCATGGAAGTAGCCGTCCACGAGCACCTCGCCGTCCTCTTTGTGCAGTTGGGTCTTGTAGCCGTGCTCATGGAAGAAGTCGCAGACGAGGCGATGGATGTCGCTGCCCCTGGTCCCGGGCTTCACCGCTGCCACCGCCAGGTCGAGGGCCTCCTTCGCGAGGCGGTGGTACTCGCGCAGCTCGTCCGAGGCCGGTCCGACGGTCACGGTCCGGGTGAAGTCCGAGTAGCAGGCGGACTCGCGGTCCCGCGGGAAGAGGTCGAAGAGGACGACATCCTCGGCTGCGATCGGACCAGAGCCGCCCTCGTGGCCGACCGCGGTCTGCGCGCCGTGGGAGACGATGAACTCCTCGGCCGCGGCGCCGTGCTCGCCGAACGCGCGCTCGACCTCGAGCTTGATCCGCTCGCACGTGAGCGGCTCGCCGCCGAGCGTGAGCACGCCGTTCGAGCGCTGCGCCGCGGTGAGCAGCTCGACGCCGACCGCCATGCCGGCCTCGACTGCGCGGCAGGCGCGCCGGATCCCCGCCAGCTCGTGCTCGTTCTTGACGCGCCGGCGCTCGTCGAAGAAGCGCTGGTCGGACGTCAGCTCGATCCCGTTTGCGCGCAGGTGGTCGGCGATCCCGAGGGGGAACGTGGTCGGCGTGACCGCTCCCTCGAGGCCGAGCTGGCGGCACGCGGTCAGGTGCAACTCGCGGGCGAGCGCGTAGGCGTCGAGTCCCCGCTTGAGCAGCCCGTCCAGTCCGACATCCTCGAGCGCGAGCACTTCGAGGTCGGTGCCGAGCTCGTCGATCCGCTGTGCCTCGAACGAGCTGACGACCACCGAGCGCTTGCCGT
Source organism: Gaiellaceae bacterium (assembly GCA_033858115.1). Taxonomy (GTDB): domain Bacteria; phylum Actinomycetota; class Thermoleophilia; order Gaiellales; family Gaiellaceae; genus Gaiellasilicea. Next base: position 3,361 of record JAWVCV010000015.1, on the reverse strand, counting down.
TCACCTCGGCGTAGAGAATCGGGTCAGGGATCGACAGCGGGACCTCGTGCCGCAGCTCCGGCGCCCGGGTCGTGTCGGCGACGATCAGCACATCCGGCATGGGGCCAAGATCCTAGACGGTAGGTTGCGCGCGATGGCCGCAGCCCTGTCCGAGCTGAAGCAGCGCCTCGCCGAGGTCTACGACATCGAGCGCGCGATGGGCGTGCTGGGCTGGGACCAGCGGACGATGATGCCGGCGCAGGGCGCGCCCGCCCGCGCCGAGGCGGCGGCGACGCTCTCCGGGCTCGCGCACGAGCGCTTCGTCTCCGACGAGGTCGGGCGCCTCCTCGACGGGCTCGCGCCCCTCGAGGGCGAGCTGGACTACGACTCCGACGACGCCAGCCTGATCCGCGTCGCACGCCGCGACTGGGAGAAGGCCCGCCGGGTGCCCAGCGAGCTGGCCGCTGCGTGGACGCGGGAGGCGAGCAAGGCGCACAGCGCCTGGCTCGAAGCCCGCGCCGCGAACGACTTCTCCGTCTTCCTGCCCGCGTTCCAGCGCGTGCACGACGTCGCCCTGCGCTGGGCCGAGCACATGGAGCCGGGCGACTCGCCGTACGACGCGTTCCTGAACGAGTACGAGCCCGGGATGAAGACCGCGGAGGTGAAGGCCGTCTTCGACGTGCTCAGGCCCGAGCTGACGGCGCTTGTCCGGGACGCAGGCGAGCCCGTCGACGACTCCTTCCTCGACGGCGACTACCCGATCGAGACGCAGCAGGAGTTCCTCACCGGCATCCTCCGCGACTTCGGCTTCGAGGAAGGCACGTACCGCCTCGACGCGACCGTGCACCCGTTCGCCACGTCCTTTTCCCGGACGGACATCCGCATGACGACCCGCTACCGCCCCGACGACCTCCGCTCGCTCTGGTCGACCATGCACGAGGCCGGTCATGGGCTCACGTACTGGGGTGTCGACCCGGCCCTCGGCCGCTCGCCGCTCTACGGCAACGCGTCGCTCGGGCTCGGCGAGTCGCAGAGCCGCACCTGGGAGAACCTCGTCGGCCGGTCACGGCCGTTCTGGCGCGGCCGCTACCCCGAGTTGCAGCGCCTGTTCCCGCAGCTCCGCTCGCTCGAGCTCGACGACTTCTACCGGGGCATCAACCGCATCGCACCGGGGCTGATCCGGGTCCACGCCGACGAGGTGACCTACTCGCTGCACATCATCCTGCGCTTCGAGCTCGAGCAGGAGCTCGTTGCCGGGACGCTCGCTCCGGCCGACCTGCCCGAGGCGTGGAACGCCCGGATGGCCGACTTCCTCGGCGTCGAGGTGCCGGACGATGTTCGCGGCGTGCTACAGGACGTCCACTGGACCCGCGCCTCCTACGGCTACTTCCCTACCTACGCGCTCGGCAACGTCCTGTCCGTCCAGATCTGGCGGGCCGTGGCGGAGGATCTGCCCGACCTGGACTCGCAGCTCGAGGCGGGCGAGTTCGGGCCGCTGTACGAGTCGCTGCGCGAGCGGCTCTACCGGCACGGGCGCAAGTTCACGCCGATGGAGACGCTCGAACGGGCGATCGGGGCCGACGCGATCGACCCGGCGCCGTACCTCGCGTACCTCCGCGCCAAGGTCACCGGGCTCCAGCCCGCCTGAACCGGACGGGCCGCAAGCACCCCGTACACTCACGTGCGTGGAGGACGTCTTTCGGCGGTCCGAGGAACTTGTCGACACCTTCGAGGCGCTCGTGCGCGACGAGTTGCCCGCGGACGCGGAGATCTTCGACGCGCACGTCCATCTCGGGACCGACATCGACGGCATGACGGGCAACCCGGACGAGCTGCTGCGGATTCAGCGAGCTCACGGAATCACCCGCTCGTTCATGTTCTGCCTCGACGAGCCCGACCGTCATCCCGGCTTCCGGGCGCCCAACGACCGCACGCTCGCGTTCGCGGAGGCGAGCGGCGGCGAGCTGATCCCGTTCGTCCGGCTCGACCTCGCCGAGAGCCCGATCGAGGAGGCTGTGCGCTGCCTCGACCGCGGCGCGCGCGGGATCAAGCTGCACCCGCGAGCGCAGAAGTTCCTGCTCGACGACGATCGGCTGGCGCCCGTGTTCGAGCTCGCCGCCCAGCGGAAGGTGCCGATCCTGATCCACGGCGGCCGCGGGCTGCCCCCGATCGCAGATGCGCTCTCTCGGCTGCTGGACCGCTACGAGGCGCAGCTGATCGTCGCGCACGCGGGAATCGCCGACCTCGCCGCACTGGCGCACCACTTCAGCGGGCGGCCCGGCGTCTTCTTCGACACCTCGGTCTGGAGCCCGCTCGACCTGCTCGACCTCTACCGGCTCGTCGCGCCCGAGCAGGTCTTGTACGCCTCGGACTATCCCTACGGGACGCAACCCTCCTCGCTGCTCCTCGCGCTGCGCACGGCGCGCATGGCGGGCCTGGACGACACTCAGCTCCGGGCGATGCTCGGAGGCAGTGCCCGCCGGATCGCGGCCGGCGAGCAGGCGCTGCCGCTGACACCACCCCGTGGCCCGAACGCGATCGTCCACCCGCTCACGTTCGCGCGCATCCACCAGTACCTCTCGATGGCGACGCCGCTCCTCTGGACGCGGCAGGCCGACACGCTCGGGGTGCTGGGCCTGGCGTTGAACGCCTGCGACGAGCGGTCGAACGGTTACCGCGAGGACACGGACAGAATTCGCGAGCTGCTGCTGACGGCGCGCGACCTGTGGCTGACCTTCCCGGACGCCGAGGACGAGGTGGAGCGCACGCGAGTGGCCCGGGCCGCCTTCCGTCTGCTGCACCTCGCCAACATCACCGCGGTGACCGCGCATGCCTAGCCTGCGCGTCAACGGCCACGCCTACGCGCTGGTGTCCCCGGTCGGAACCACGCTCGCCGAGGCTCTGCGCGAGGAGCTCGGCCTGACGGGGACGAAGATCGCCTGCGGCGAGGGGCATTGCGGGGCCTGCACGGTGCAGCTCGCCGGCCTGCCCGTCTTGTCCTGCATCACCCTCCTGCATACGGTGGGCGAGCGAGAGGTGACGACGATCGAGGGCCTGCGCGACCACGCGCTCGTCGACGCCTTCGTGCGCACCGACGCGCTCCAGTGCGGCTTCTGCACCCCCGGCCAGATCGTCTCTGCCGCGGCGCTCGTGGCGGCGAACCCCGACCCGACTCAGGCCGAGATCCGGCACGGAATGGCCGGCAACCTCTGCCGCTGCGGCACCTATCCGCGCATCGAGGAGGCGATCTCCACCTGGCGCGACTGATCAAGAGCGAGAAGGAGGTCGAAGGGCGCTACGAGGAGGTCTGGACGCTCGTCGAGGAGGACGGGCTCGTCCAGTGGCCGGCCGGCCCCGGCGCCGTCGTCGGCAAGGACGCGCC
>JAWVCV010000014.1:0-13790 GCA_033858115.1 Gaiellaceae bacterium | reverse complement strand
TCGCGGTCGCGCTCATCCTCAGGGTCGTCGGCGTCGGCTGCGCGACGGTGACCCGGACGTTCTCCCAGGTGGCCGTCCAGCGAACGGTCGTCTTTCGCGTGCCGTTCAGGTGTGCGTCCGGGTTGCGCTTGGTGATGCGGGTCGCTTCGATGAGGCCCTCGACGCGCACGTCGTAGCGGTGCGCGGCGGCGGCGTGCGACCGATCGAGCTGAACAATGGGCGTGGCTGCGCTTCCCACTCCCGAGGCCAACGGCGCCAGGAGAAGGAGAGGCGCTGATCGCCGCCAGAGCGTCACGCCTTGATTATGCCCTCGCCTCGGTACGATCGAGGTGATGGCGACAGTCGATGTTCAGTCGCGTCTCGCCGAGCTGCGGGCCGCGCTCCACCATCACAACCACCGCTACCACGTGCTCGACGACCCGGAGGTCTCGGACGCGGAGTACGACCGGCTCTTCGACGAGCTGAAGCGACTCGAGGACGAGCATCCGGAGCTTGCGACCGACGACTCGCCGACCCGCCGCGTCGGCGCTCCCCCGTCGGACAAGTTCCAGAAGGTGGAGCACCTCGCGCCGATGGGCTCGCTCGAGAAGGTGACCACGGACGAGGGCCTCGCGAAGTGGGCCGAGGACGTGCGCAAGCGGCTCGACTCGGACGAGCCGGTCGCCTACGTGATCGAGCCGAAGATCGACGGCTCGGCGATCTCGCTCGTCTACGAGAACGGCGGGCTCGTGCGCGGAGCGACCCGGGGGGACGGCTTCCGCGGCGAAGACGTGACGGTCAACCTCCGCACGATCCGGTCGATCCCGCTGACGCTGCAAGGCGACGCGCCACCGCTGATGGAGGTACGCGGGGAGGTCTACTTCCCGCTTTCCGGCTTCCGCCGCTTCAACGAGGAGCAACTCGCGGCCGGAAAGGCGCCGGCGCCGAATCCTCGGAACGCAGCCGCGGGCTCGCTGCGTCAGCTCGACTCGCGGGTGACGGCAGCCCGTCCGCTGGCTGTGTGGGTCTACGGCACCGGCTACCGGGAGGGTGTGGCACCCGACACGCACTTCGAGACGCTCGCCTGGCTGCGCGAGCGCGGCTTCCGCACGAACCCGTTCGCCGAGCGACTCGAGTCGATCGAGGAGGTCGCGAAAGCGGTCTCGAAGTGGGAGAAGCGCCGCGCGGAGCTCGACTACGAGATCGACGGGATCGTGATCAAGGTCGACTCCTTCGAGCAGCAGCAGCGGCTCGGCGCCCTGCACGAGCGACCCCGGTGGGCACGAGCTTTCAAGTGGGCGCCGATGACGGCCGAGACGAAGCTGCTCAAGATCATGATCCGCGTCGGCCGCACCGGGGCGCTCAACCCCTGGGCGATCCTCGAGCCCGTGAACGTCAGCGGCGTCACGGTGTCCCGCGCGACGCTGCACAACGAGGAGGACATCAATCGCAAGCAGATCCGCGAGGGCGACGCCGTGATCGTGCAGCGCGCCGGTGACGTGATCCCGCAGGTCGTGGGGCCGGCGGGACCGCATGCCAAGGGCACGAGAGAGTTTCGGATGCCGGACCGCTGCCCGCTGTGCGACGCGGAGGTCGTCAAGCCCGAAGGCGAGGTGATGCACCGCTGCCCGAACCGGGCCTGCCCTTCACGCGGGCTCGAGACGCTGATCAACTGGGTCACCGCGGCAATGGACATCGAGGGAGTGGGGGAGCAGTTCGTGCGTCGACTCTGGAGCGAGGGGCTCCTCCGCTCGATGCCCGATCTCTACCGGCTCACCCCCTCGCAGCTCGAGCAGCTCGAGGGTTACGGAGAGGTCTCCGCGCGCAACGCGGTGGCGGCGATCGAGCTCTCCAAGCAGCAGCCGTTCTCGCGCGTCCTCTTCGGCCTGAACATCCCGGATGTCGGGTGGGTGACCGCCCGCAACCTCGCCCGCCACTTCCGCGACGTCGACCGTCTCCTCGATGCGACCCCGGAGCAGATCCAGGAAGTCGAGGGGATCGGCCCCGACCGCGCGGAGTCGATCGCCGAGTGGTTCTCGGACGAGCAGAACCGGACGCTCGTCGCCGAGCTGCGCGAGCTCGGGCTGCGCTTCGAGGTCGGCGAGGAGGAAAAACCGATCGAAGGACCGCTGACCGGCAACCAGTATGTGATCACCGGCACGCTCGAGGCGTTCTCCCGGGAAGAGGCGAAGGCAGCGCTGGAGGCGCTCGGCGCCAAGGTCTCCGACAGCGTCTCCAAGAAGACGACCGGGGTCGTCGTCGGCGAGAGCCCGGGCTCGAAGGCGGCGAAGGCCGAGAAGGCGGGCGTGCCGGTGCTCTCGGAAGCCGACCTGAAAGGGCTCTTGAAGATGTAGCGTCGACCAAGTACCATGCACTGCATGGAACCGGGTGGCACAAGGAACTCGCTGTCCCAGCTTCGCCGCGGCGCCGTCGAGTACTGCGTCCTCGCGCTGTTGCGTGAGGGCGAGCGGTATGGCTTCGAGCTCGTCCGCAAGCTCTCCGAGGTCGACGGCCTGGTCACGAGCGAGGGCACGATCTACCCGCTCCTGACCCGGCTCCGCCGCGACAAGCTCGTGACGACGTTCTGGCGCGAGTCGGAAGCGGGGCCGCCGCGGCGTTACTACGAGTTGACCGAGGAGGGCCGAGAGGCCCTTGCCGGCTTCACACAGGAGTGGGCCCGGTTCCGCGACGGAGTCGATGGGCTGCTCGAACAGGAGGGATCACGATGACCACCGTTCACCAGAACGCGCTTGTCGCCGACTACCTGCGCAGGCTCGAGCGTGCTGCCGCTTCGCTGACGCGGCAGAGGCGAGCCGAGCTCGTCGCCGAGATCCAAGAGCACATCGACGACGCGTTGCTGGAGGCCGGCGCGGCCGACGAGGTCGCCGTCCGCAACGTGCTCGAGCGGCTTGGCGCACCGGAGGAGATTGCCGCAGCCGCCGGCCCTCCGACCGCGAGCCCGGCCGGACGCGCCGGCAGGCTCGAGATCGCCGCCTTGGTCGCACTCGCCGTGCCCTTCGTAGGCTGGCTCGTAGGCATCCCTCTGGTGCTGCTATCCCAGGCCTGGAAGGGTCGCGACAAGGCAATCGGCGTGCTGCTCGGCCTCTCGCCCGTGTTTCTCGGGGCTCTGGTGATGACGGCCGGTGAGGGCCACAGCGGCCCTGTGGGGGCCCCCACGGACACGCCTGGCAGCGGAGTCGGGCCGTTCGAGGTCTCGGTGCTGGGCCTGGTCATCCTCGGTGGGCTCGTCGGTGCGATCTTCCTCGCGGTCCGACTGCGCCGCGACGCGGAGCCGCGAGCGCTCGAGGCCTAGAGGTCAGGGCGTCCAGATCACGAGCTCGATCTCCCGCGCGCGCTCCTTGAAGACGCCGTCGGGAGACGCGCCGCGCAGGAGGCCGCGAAGCTCGGCCTCGAACTCGGCCAAGCGCTCGCCGAAGAGGTGGGGCGCCGACGACGAGCGGGAGAAGACCGAGGCGACGACCTCGTCCTCCGATCGGTCGAGCACCCGCGCGCCCCCGACGTCGAGCCGCGTGGGACCGCTGAAGCCGGCGTCGATCATGATCGCCTCCTCGTCTCGCGGCGTGCCGTGGGGTAGCAGCCCCCGACCCGCGCGCCGGACGGGGCCGAGGTAAGCCTTGACGAGCTCCTCGATTTGCTCGTGCGGGGGCGTCGGCTCGGGGAGGTCGTCGCCATCGCCGGGGGTCTTCCTCGGGTGCACATGCACCCAAGCGCCTCCTGGGACGAGCATCTCGCGAACGATCGCTGCCACCCTGGCGCGATCCATCCAGTGGAACGACTGGGCGAAGGTGGCCACCTCGAAGGCTCCCAACCCGGCCGGCAGCTCCTCCGCCCGCAAGTGCAGGAACTCGGTATTCAGTACCCCGCGGTCTGCCGCCTGGCGGCGCGCTTCGGCGACCATGTCGGCGTCGGCGTCGACTCCGACGGCGCGCTCGAAGAGCGGGGCGAGGAGCAGCGTCAGCCGGGCCGGGCCGCACCCGACGTCGAGGAGGCGCCCCGTGCCGTCGAGGCCGAGCTCGTCACTCAGGGCGTTCGCAAGCTCCGGGGGATACGGGAACCGGCCGCTCAGGTAGTAGGGCGCGCTGCCGGCGAAGAGCGACTCGTCCCAGATCATCGTGGTCTCAGCCTGACACCGCGAGCGCGGTTGCGAACCGGTCCTGGGCGAGCCGCGCCCAGTAGGACGAGATCGGGCGCCCGTTCTGGAGGATCGCGAACACGTAGCGGTCGCGGACGAAGCCGGAGAGCGCAGAGGCGGCGTTCGTCGTCCCCGTCTTGGCGAGCACCTGCCCGCGCGCGGGTCGCGATCTCAGCCGGTCTTCGAGCGTGCCGTCCACGCCGGCGACGGAGAGCGACTGCAGGAACGCGTCGCGGATGTCGAGCGAGGCGAGCCCCGCTTCGAGCAGTGCGACGAGCGCGTTCGCCGTGATCCGGTCGAGACGGGACAAGCCCGAGCCGTCGGCGAGCCGGACGCCTGCGAGCGGCACCCCGGCCTCCGCCAGCGCCGAGCGGACGACGCCGACGCCCGCCGCCGTCGTGCCGGAATCCGCGTAGAGCGAGCCGAGCTGCTTCACGAGCATCTCGGCGGTGAAGTTGTCGCTCTCACGGCCCATGAAGCGCACGATCGCTGCGAGCGGCTCCGAGCTGTCGTGGGCCAGGGGCAGCCCTGCCGTGGTCAGCACGCCGGTGACGGTCCGCTTGGCGATCCGGACGCCGCTCGACTCGAGCGCTTGCCGGAAGAGGGACGCTGCGGCGAGCGCGGGGTTGGACGAGGTCTTGCCGCGGTACTGGCCACGGTCGACGACCAGGGCGGAGAGGGGAGGCGACTCGGTCATGAGGAAGCTCGGCTTCCAGCCCGGTCCCACCCGGCGCGCGTCGAACCACGACTCGTCCGCCACGACCGCGCCGTCGACGCGCCGGATCCCCCACGACGTCACCTCGGTGGCCAATGCAGCGAGATCCTCCGGCTCGAGCGTCGGGTCGCCGAAGCCTCGTAGCCACAGGTCGCCGTGCCAGACGTCGCCGACGAGGGCGCCGGTACCGACGATCTCCGTGTGGAAGCGGTAGCCGGGCCCGAGGAGCGCGAGCGCTGCGAAGGCGACCGGAAGCTTCTCGTTCGACGCCGGTAGGAGCGCGAGGGACTGATTGCGTGCATAGACGACGGCGCCCGTGCGGAGATCGATCGCAAGCGCGGCGGTGCGGTTGGGGTCGACGTGGGGCACCGCGAGCGCGCGCTCGAGTCGCAGCGGCAACGTCGGATCCGCCGCGCGTGCCTGCGGAGCAGCCGCCAGCAGCACGGCGAGCGCCGCGAGGAATGGGCCGAGGTGGCGCGCAGAATAGGCCCGGCGACCCATGTGAGGCGCGCCGGCACCGCGGATAATGAGGGAGTCGTGGACGAACGCCTCCCCGCGGTCCTGACCGAGATCCGGTCGCTGCTCGACGTGCCTGCGGGTGCGGACGCCCCATCCCGCGACGAGGTCGAGCACACGCTGACGAGCGGCTATGCCTACGTGCTCGCCCTGGAGGGAGAGCGCCTGCGGCTCGAGCGTCGACTGCGCACCTTGCTGCGTTCCCGGGCCGAGGGCGGCCCCGACGCCGGCGACGTGTCCGAGCTCACGGGCAGCCTCGAGCACGCCGACCAGGAGCTGGCGGGCGTTCGCGCCCTGCTCTCCTCGCTCCGCACGCAAGCTTTCGGTTAGACGATCCCAGATCTGACCGCGTAGACGGCGGCCTGGATCCGGTTCTGGATCTGGAGCTTCATCAGGATGTTGGAGATGTGGTTCTTGACCGTCTTCGGGCTGATGTGCAGCTCCCCCGCGATCACGGCGTTGTCCTTGCCGTTGGCGATCAGCTTCAGCACCTGGATCTCGCGGTCCGAAAGCTCGGCTCGGATCGTCGCGGCCGCCTCGGGAGCGGCGGTCGTGGCTCGGACATGCTGGAGCACCTTGCCGGCGATGTGCGGTGAGATCAGCGACTCGCCGACCGCGGCGGCCTCGAGCCCCCGCATCAGGTCTTGGATCGACGCGTCCTTGAGCAGGTAGCCGCAGGCTCCCGCCAGGATCGCGTCCATGACGTCCTGCTCCTGGTCGGAGATCGTCAGGACGACGACGCGGGTGAGCGGCGCGTCGCGGCTGATATGGCGTGTCGCCTCGACGCCGGTCATCCCGGGCATGTTCAAGTCCATCACGACGACGTCGGGCGTCGACTCGCGCACATGGTGAAGCGCCTCACCGCCGCTGGCGGCTTCGGCGACGACATCGACTCCTTGCTCCTCGAGCAGGTTGCGCAAGCCGTTCCGGAACAGGTCGTGGTCATCGACGAGGAGGACGCGAATCGCGTGCTCGCGGGTGTCCTCGGTAGGTGCGATCTCGTTCAGCGCTGCCTCCTCAAGCCCCTGGAACGGCAGCGCAGTGTACTTCAGCCGAGGACGATCGTGACTGTTCGGCGACCCCAGGCGAGGGCCTGCTGCATCGTCGGGAACCAGACGTCGATCACATTTCCCTGCACGGCGCCGCCCGTGTCGGCGGCGATCCCGACGCCGTAGCCCGGGATCGTCAATCGCGTGCCGAGCGGGATCACTGCTGGATCGACCGCAACGACGCCGGGGCCAGTGGGGATGCCGGTCGAGGTGTGCCCGCGCAGCGCATAGCCGGTGGACATGACCGTGATCGCGCTGCCGGCCGCGAGCGCCCGGACGGGCTCCGCCCCGGGGGCGGAGACGGAAGCGGTCGGGGTGGGAGCCGGCGGCTCGGACGAGCGAGCCTCCGCCGCACGGGCCTGCGCCTCGATCGAGGCGATTCTCGCGGCATTCAGACCCTGCTGACGACGCAGGCCGGCGACATACCGGGTCCGGGCGGCGGCGGCAGCCTCGAGCTCCGCCGCGCGCGACTCGGTCGCCGCGAGGATCCCCGACAGCTCGCGGGTGCGAGCAGCCAGTCGTGCGTCGAGCCCTGCGAGCGTCGTCCGAGCTGCGCGCGCCTGCTCGATCACCCGCTTGTTCTCGCGCGCCGCGCGGCTGAGGCTGTCGATACCGGACAGGGCCTCCTCCAGCGAGCCGGCTCCGAGGACGATTGCAAGCGGATCCGTATGGCCGGGCTGCTGATAGAGCGTCCGGACGAGCTCGGCGAGGCGCGACTCGGAGACGCGCTGCGCCTGGCGCGCGATCGCCAGCCGCCGTCGCGTGGCGGCGTGCTCACGCTCGAGGCTGGCACGGCGGGCGGCGAGCCCTGCCAGCTGGCTGCGGGCCCGGCCGAGCGAGGCTTCGATTGCGTACAGCTCGAGGGTCGCGCCGCGGGCACGGGCCTCGAGCGAGCTCGTCGCGGTCCGGAGCGAGCCTGCTTGCGTGGACGGCCCGGTGGAGTCGGCGGCGAGGGCGACCGGAACGGACGCCACCACGAGGAAGCCCGTGAACACGGCGGCGAGACGCGCCGCATCGCTCGTCCAATGCCCTTTCACGAGGCGCGGACCGTAGCACCTTTCCACAGGCCGTGTTGCGCCTTTGTGACGGGTTGGGCCGGGTCGTTTTTGGCTTCGTTGCGCGTTGCAGTCGTCCGCAAGGCTTGCTAGGGTGCCCAACTTGTGACGGCCCTGGCCCCAACCGGGTTGCCACGCGTACCCGACTCGAAGCGCACGTGAGCAGCTCGAGTACGCGACAGGCATCGGCGATCCTCACGGTTCTGACGGCGATTCTCGTTGCCGTTGCCTTGGCGTCCGTCAGGACGGCGGCTGCGGACCCGAACGTGGACGCAAAGCGGGCCGAGGCGCAGAGCGTCCTCGAGCAGATCCAGGAGATCGACGGGCAGCTGTCGCACGCGATCGAGGCCTACAACCTCGCCAACGTGGAGCTGGACCGGATCGAGGGCGACTTGCGCACGAACGCACGCCACCTGGCGATCGCCCAGAGCAGCCTGCGGCACGCGCAGACCCATCTCTCCAAGCGACTCGTCTCCCTCTACGTCGACGGCAACGAGGGAACGACGCTGGAGGTGCTGCTCGGCGCGGAGTCGCTTGACGACCTGCTCAACCGGCTGGACGCCGTGGAGCGGGTCTCCGCCCAGGACACGCGGGTGCTTCGCGAGGTCAAGAGCTTCCGCAAGCAGGTGAAGGAGCGCAAGGCCCGGCTCGAGCGCGCCCGGACGGCGCAAACGCGAGTCGTCGCCTCGCGCGCCGAGCAGCGGCGGTCGATCGAGAACCAACTCGGCGAGCGAGAGCGCATGCTCGCCTCGATCAAGGATCAGATCGCAAGCCTCGAGGCCGCCGAGCAGCGCCGCCAGGAGCGGCTCGCTGCCCAGGCACGGGCCCGTCTCGCTGCCGCCCAGCTCGAGACTGCTCCGCTGGCCGAGACCGCGCCTACGTTTGCCACCCCGCAGGAGCTCTTTGCGCCCGCGCCCGACGCCCGCTACGGCGGCGTCGTCGGGATCGCGATGCAGTACCTCGGCACGCCCTACGTCTGGGGCGGCGCCAGCCCGTCCGGCTTCGACTGCTCCGGCTTCGCGATGTACGTGTTCGCGCAGCTGGGCGTCTCGCTGCCGCACCACGCCGCCTCCCAGTACGGGATGGGCACACCCGTCTCGAAGGATCAGCTCCAGGCCGGCGATCTCGTCTTCTTCAACGGGCTCGGCCACATGGGGATCTACATCGGCGGTGGCCAATTCATCCACGCCCCGCACACCGGCGACGTGGTCAAGATCTCGAGCCTCTCCGACTCCTGGTACGCGAGTACCTGGGTCGGTGCGCGGCGACTCTAGACGCCCGCCGCCTGGTTCAGCGTCTCTCCCGCGTAGAGCTCTTCCAGCTCCGCGGCGAAGTGGTCCGAGACGACGCGGCGCTTCAGCTTCAGCGTCGGCGTCAGCTCGTCCTCGTCCATCGTGAAGTCTCGCGGCAGAATCGTGAAGCGCTTGATCTGCTCGTAGCGGGAGCGGTCGGCGTTGATCTCGTCGACGACGCCCTGAATCAGCTCCCGCACCTCGTCGTGAGACGACAGCGTCTCGATGTCCGCCGGCAGCCCCCGCTCCGAGGCCCACGCGGGGAGCGCCTCGGTGTCGAGCGTGATCAAGGCGGCGATGTACGGCTGCCGGTCGCCGACGACCAGCGCCTGTGAGACGTACTTCGAGGTCTTCAGGTCGTTCTCGAGATTCTGCGGGGCGACGTTCTTGCCGCCGGCGGTGACGATGATGTCCTTCTTGCGGTCGGTGATCTTGATGAAGCCGTCCGCGTCGACCTCTGCGATGTCACCGCTGCGGAGCCAGCCGTCCTCGCCGAGCACCTCGGCCGTCGCCTCGGGATCCTTGAGGTAACCCTGGAAGACCGTCTCGCTGTGGATCAGCAGCTCGCCGTCCTCCGCGAGCTTGACCTCCGTGCCGGGGAGCGGCCGCCCGACGGTCCCGAAACGGTAGGCCTCGTGCGTGTTCGTCGAGGCGGCGGTCGTGCACTCGGTCAGCCCGTAGCCCTCGACCAGGAGAATGTCGATTGCGTGGAAGAACTCCGCGATCTCGCGCGAGAGCGGCGCGCCGCCGGAGATCGCCAGCCGCAGCCGGCCGCCGAGCCGCTCCTTCACCTTCTTGTAGACGAGCCCGTCCGCGAGCTTGTGCTGCGCGGCGAGGAGCGGCGGGACCGGCTTGCCGTCGCGGCGGAGCGCGCTGACGCGGCGTCCGACCCGGAGCGCCCACTCGATTAGCTTGCGCTTGACGCCGGTCTCGGCGTCGAACTTCGCGACGACGGCGGAGTGGATCTTCTCGTAGACGCGCGGGACGCTCGGGAAGACGGTCGGCCGGACGGCGGGCAGGGCCGCGGCGGCCTGGAGCGGATCGGGCAGGAACGCGATCCCGTAGCCCACGTAGGCGCCCGACAAGTGCATCAGGCGGCCGAAGTTGTGCGCCAGCGGGAGGTAGAGGAGCATCGTGTCGTCGGGGCCGGTGAAGTCGGGCAGGTCGTCGACGACTGCAACCATCGCGTAGTAGTTGAGGTGCGAGATCATGCAGCCCTTGGGCGGGCCGGTCGTGCCAGACGTGTAGATGTAGGTGAAGAGATCGTCCTCCTCGATCGCGTCGCCCGCCTCGCGGAGTGCGTCCGGGTGCTCTGCGGCGTAGGAGCGCCCGCGCGCGGAGAGGTCGTCGAGATCGGCGAAGGCGAGCACATGCTGCAGGCGGGGGATCCCACTGCGGACGCCTTCCACCTTTGCCCGTTGCGTCTCGTCCTCGCAGAGCACGCCGACCGACTCCGAGTGGTCGAGGATGTAGCCCGTCTCGTTCGCGGAGCTGTTCGCGTAGATCGGCGCCGCGATCGCGCCGATCGAGCCGAGAGCGAAGTCGAAGAGCGCCCATTCCACGCGGCTCGAGCCGAGGATCGCGAAGGCATCACCCTTGCCGAGCCCGAGCGAGAGGAGGCCGTTGGCGTAGCCCTCGACCCGCTCGGCCGCCTCGGCCCAGGAGAGCTCGCGCCAGGCGTCTCCGTCCTGGACGAGATACGCAGGCGTGGCGCGGTTTGCGGCGACGGCGTCGCGCCAGAGGCGCTCGATCGTCCGCTTCGCGGTCATCCGTCGCACTCTATGTAGAAGGGATGATCTCGCCTAGGGCGAATCGTTCCGGTCCCTCTACACTTGAAGGTGAACATGCGCACGACCTGGAACGGCTCGATCAGCTTCGGACTCGTCTCGATCCCCGTCGGCCTCGCGCCGGCGACGAAGCCCGCTGCGCGCTCCTCGGACGTGGCCTTCCGGATGCTGCATCGCGACTGCGGCACGCCGATCAAGCAGAAGCGCTACTGCCCGACGCACGAGCGCGACCTCGGCCCGGACGAGATCGTCAAGGGCTGGGAGGTCGCGAAGGGTCAGTTCGTGATCGTCGAGGACGAGGAGCTCGAGGCGCTGACGAACCAGGACGACTCGCGCTCGATCGAGATTGCGCGGTTCGTCGACGCGTCGCAGGTCGACCCGATCTTCTTCGACCGCACCTACTTCCTCGTCCCCGCCCAGGCGGCTGCGGCGCGCCGACCGTACGTGTTGCTGCTGAACGCGATGCGCGAGTCCGGCATGGCCGCTCTCGGCCGCTTCGTCCAGCAAGGGCGGGAGAAGCTCTGCCTGATCCGGCCCAAGGGCGATGCGCTGGCCCTCGAAACGCTCTTCCTCGCCGCGGACGTCTATTCGCAGGCGGAGATCGAGGAGGCGGTCGAGGAGACCTCGGTGAAGAAGCCGGAGCTCGCCCTCGCCCAGCAGGTGATCGAGAGCCTTTCCGGCGACTTCGATCCGAGCGAGCTCCAGAGCGACTACCGCCGCGACCTGCGCGCGCTGCTCGAAGCCAAGCTGGCCGGCGAGGAGATCACGGCGCCGGAGCCCGTGGCCGAGACCCCTGTGCTCGACCTGATGGAGGCGCTACGGCGGAGCGTCGAGGAGACGAAGTCCGCCAAGCAGGCCGCGAACGGCGCCGCCAAGAGCAAGGCGGCGCCGAAGAAGGCCGCTGCGCGCCCGAAGAAGACTGCGGCGCGCTAGAGAGTCTCGCGCTTAATGCTGGGGCATTGCCCCGAGCGCCTGGAGCTGCGCCTGGAAGAGGGTCTTGTCGATCTTGCCCTGGTAGATCGGTACGCCTTCCTCGATGCACACCCGGATCACTTCCTGCCGGTCGATGCCAAGCTCCTTCGACAGCTCGTCCGGCGTCAGGTGATTCGCCATGCGTCTTGCCTCCTCGGTCTGCGGCAATGAAAAAGCCCGCTGGCGCAACAGGTTGCGCTCAGGCGGGCTCGTGCATCGCTCGCTCGTTGTTCGCGGGAATCAACGGGCCCGCGTCCCCATAGTTGCCATGGTCATCGGAGGATACTGTCCCCGGATGACGGCTGCAACGACCTTAGAGACGCGGATGCTAGGGGACGTGCGCTACCACGTCGGCGGGGCCGGAACGGCGCTTCTCCTGCTTCACGGCCTCGGAGGTTCGACCTCGAATTGGGTCGAGCTGATGCCGGGTCTGCTCCGGCGCCACCGCGTGATTGCGGTCGATCTGCCGGGGCACGCCGGCTCGGGGCGCCTACGCCGAGGCGCCACGATGACCGACTTCGCGGCCGTCGCTGCAGCAGTGCTCGACCGTGAAGAGACAGGCCCGGCGCTGGTCGCAGGGCACTCGTTCGGCGGCCACGTCGCGGTGCAGCTCGCCCGGAACCGCCCGGACCTCGCGAGAGGGCTGCTGCTCGTCTCTCCGGCCGGGATCCGCACCGGCGTGAGGCGGACCCAGGCCTTCGTACTGGCGTCGACGGTCGTTCGGCCCGGGCGCTGGGTGGCGCCGTTCCGGCACCGCTACGCCGAGCGGGTCTGGTACCGGCGTGCCGTCTTCCGCCCCTGGTTCGTCTCCGACGCCGCCGCGCTGACACCGACCGCGGCCGTCGGGCTGCTCGACGCGCTGCGCGAGCATGCGGACACGTTGACCGCGGGCCGCGCGATGATGGCGGACGATCCACGGCAGGGGCTCGGGGAGATCGCCTGTCCGGTGACCGTGCTCTGGGGCGCGCGCGACGTGCAGTTGCCGCTCGAGGACGCCTTCGAGTACGCCAGGCGCCTGCGCGCGAAGCTCCGGCTCGTCGCGGACTGCGGGCATCTCGTCATCGTCGAGCGGCCGGCCGCCTGCCTCGACGCGCTGGAGGACCTGGCTAGACGGGGTTCTCGACCGGAATGAACTCCCAGTCGAGCCCGAAGCGCTCCGCCAGTCGCTTCGCGAGGGCCTGGACGCCGAGGCGCTCGGTGGCGTCGTGGCCGGCGGCGACGAAGTGGATCCCGAGCTCCCGCGCCGTCTGCAGGCTCGGCTCCTCCGGTTCCCCCGTGAGGTAGAGGTCGTAGCCCTCGTGGGCGGCTCGGATCAGCTCGCCGCCGGCGCCTCCGGAGCAGATCGCGACTCGCTCGATCCGCTCGGGGCCGTGCGGGAAGACGAGCGGCTCACGCCCGACGAGCTCGTGCACACTGCGCGTGAGCTCCTCGATCCCGGCCGGCTCGCGCAGGCGGCCGCCCTGACCGACCTCGCCGAACTCCTGCTCCACCTCCACGCCGAGCGCGCCCGCGAGCAGCGCGTTGTTGCCGAGCTCCGGGTGTGCGTCGAGCGGGAGGTGGTAGGCGAGCAGCGTCAGGTCTGCGGCGAAGAGCGCCTCGAGCCGCCCCCGCTGCCGCCGGTCGACCACCAGCGGCTCGTTGCGCCAGAACAGCCCGTGGTGGACGATCAGGAGCTGGCCGCCGGCCGCGGCCGCCCGTTGGAAGAGCTCGAGCGAGCTGGAGACGCCGCATGCGATCTTCTCGACCTCGTCGGCTCCGACCACCTGGAGCCCCGGTCTGCCGTACTCGGGAAACCGCTCGATCTCGAGCAGCTCGTTTGCGTAGGCGACGATCTCGTCTCGCTGGGCCATCGGGCGATTATCGCTACCCTTTCCCCGCTCGGGGTGTGGCGCAGCCTGGTAGCGCGCTCCGTTCGGGTCGGAGAGGTCCCCAGTTCGAATCTGGGCACCCCGATGAGAGCGTGGGGGAACCCGCTGGTTCCCCCACAAGCTCCCTCGCGTGGGAGCGTTCGGGTACGTCAGACCGAACCTGGGATGATCGGCAGCGGGCAGGTTCGCCGAAGCGGCCGACTCACGGAGGTGTTCGCAATGGCTGAGAGAAAACCGGCAAGGAAGGGCACGAAGACGCCCGCTGCCAGCACGACCGGCAAATCCTCCGAGGGATTCACGGACGAGGAACGAGCCGCGATGAAGGAGCGCGCCGCAGAGCTCAAGGCGTCCGCGCGCCGAGGGCCACGTGCGGCCAGGGAGGACGGGGAGCGCGACGTGCTCGC
>JAWVCV010000013.1:0-3546 GCA_033858115.1 Gaiellaceae bacterium | reverse complement strand
CGCCACAAGGGCGGCCCGGCGCCGGCAGGGGTCGAGGTCCGCGGGCTGGTCTCCGCCGACGAGCTCGCCTCCTTGTACCGCCGGGCGGCCTGCCTGGTCTTCCCGAGCCTCTACGAGGGCTTCGGGCAACCACCGCTCGAGGCGATGGCGAGCGGCTGCCCGGTCGCCGCCTCCAACATCCCGGCCGTGGCCGAGGCGTGCGGCGAGGCGGCAGCCCTCTTCGATCCCAACAGCGTCGAGGACATGGCGGCCGTCGTCGCGAGCGTGCTCGACGCGCCGGACCGGTTTGTCTACGCGGGTCTCGAGCGGGCTCGCCGGTTCACCTGGGCCGAGGCGGCACGACGGCACGAGGCCGTCTACGCCAGCCTGCCCATGCGCCCGCGCCGGTAGTCACGCCAGCCGCGAACGACCGCCCAGAGGGCGCGCGCGCTCGTCGGTGGCCGCAGCGCCTGCAGGAGGTGGGTCCCGACGATGACCGCACGCCGAACGCCCACCGCTCCACGTGGCAGCGGCCGGTACCGCTCGGACACCGCGAGCGTGTTGCGGCAGTGGTAGCGCAGGCTCGTCGAAGAGGCCGGTCCGCCCGTGGAGGCGGACACCCGATGCCAGGCGCGCGCCGGCGGCACGAAGACGACCCGCAGCCCGGCGTTGCGAATGCGCAGGCACCAGTCCACGTCCTCCACGTAGGCGAACAGCTCCTCGTCGAGCAGGCCGGCCCGCTCCAGCGCCTCGCGTGAGACCGCCATCGCTGCCCCAGTGGCCCAGTCGACCTCGATCTCCTCGTCGAAGCTGCCGTCGTCTCTCCTGTGGGCCCCGCGGACGCGGCCGCTGTACCCGAGCAGCGGGTTGAAGCTCCCGCCCGCGTACCAGAGCACATCCGGCTCTTCGAGCTCGTAGACCTTGCAGGCAAGCACTCCCGCATCGGGGTGACGCTCGGCGGCAGCGGCGAGCGCCGCCGCGAATCCGGGCTGGACGATTGCGTCGTTGTTGAGGAGGACGACCCAGTCGGCCGCGCGTTCGAGTGCGCGGCGAATGCCGACGTTGTTGCCGGCGGCAAAGCCCAGGTTGACCCCCGTCCGAATCAGCTCGACGTCCGGGAAGCGCTCGGCAACCGCGTCGGCCGACCCGTCCGCGGAGCCGTTGTCGACGCAGATCGTGTCGATGCCCCGCAAGGACTCCAGGCAGGCAAGCGTGTCGTCGCGCCCGTTCCACGACAGGACTACCGCGATCAACTGCATCAGACCGGACGGGCGAAGTGCGCGATCGAGCCGGCGTTCGGCTGCCGCGCGAGCGACGCATCGTCCCGTTCGATCTCGTCGACGAGCCGGACGATCCCTGGGTAGTGGTTGCCGTACCCGCCCGTGTCGACCGCGTCGTGGAAGAGCAGATGCCCGCCGGGGGCAACAAGGCTGCTCCAGCGTTCGTAGTCGGCGCGGGCTCCCTCGTAGGTGTGATCGCCGTCGACGAAGACGAGCACGGGCGGCCGAGGCGGCGGTTCGACGACCCGGGAGTCGCCGACGACGAGGTGCACTCGGTCGAGCAGGTCGTAGCGGTCGAGCGCCGTGGTCAGCTCCGCGTCGAGCTGGGCGCCGGTCATGTCGGGCCGGAGCGCGACATGCAGGTCGTACGACCAGAGCTCGGCGCCAGCCGGCAACGCGCTGGCGAGCAGCAACGTGCTACCGCCCTTGAAGCGGCCGATCTCCGCGACGGCGGCCCCCGCAGGCACCCCGCGCGCGAGGCGATACAGGAGCGCTGCCTCGTCGAGCTGGAGCGACGCGATCCCGTGACTGAGCTGGTTCGACGAGAAGAGGAACGCAAGGTCCTCGAAGCCCTCGAGCGACTTCGGCCAGCGCTCGACGGTGGTGTAGCGCGCGCGGCCGGGATCCGCGAGCACGGCGGCGTGGACGAAGTTCTTGCCGACCCACGTCCGCCCTGCGGCACCCAGCGCCCGCTTGACGAGGTCGCGCAGCACGCGCGGCAGTCTAGTCCAGCGTGCGCAGGTAGCCCCACGCCTGCCGGAGGCCGAGCCCCCGGGCGGCGACGAGCGTCGCGCAGAACACGACCACGCCGACGGCTGCGGCAGGCTCCTCGGGCAGCAGGACGCCGGCGGTGCCGAACGAGACGACCGCGAGTCCGCCGATGACGGCGGCACCCAGCAGGAGGCCGCGCGCCCCGACCAACAGGACTTCGGGCGAAAGCAGCAGGAGCAGCGCGACGAGCACGATCCCGGTTGAGATCGTCATCGCCAGGGCTGCGCCGGCGAGCTCGAATGCGTCCACTGCGAGCGAGGTGACGAGGACATGCAGCGCGATGGAAGCGACGGCGAGCAGCGGCAGGCGCTGCTCCCGCCGCGCGACGAAGATCATCGGAAACGTGATCGTGACGCCGATCGACATCGCCATCCAGGGTCCGAGCAGAACGATCAGCCGGCCGATCTCGCCACTCGCCCCGCCGTCGTACGCCGAGCCGAGGGCGGCGTGCACGATGTCTTCGCCGACCAGCGCGAACACCCCGGCCGCGGCGGCCACGGCCGCGAACGAGACGAGCGACATGCTGACGACGTGGCGGCTCGCCCGCGCGGGCGAGAGCGCCGCCCGCGTGAGCGGCACGCTCGAGACCAATCCGAGCGACGAGGCCGTCACCGATACGAGTGCGGCCGCCATGAAGTACGCGTACGTCAAGCTTGTGACGGCGCCGGTCCCCAGTCCACTCGCAAAGCGGAGGCAGATGACGAAGAACGCCTGCAGTGCGATGGCGAGGGAAGAAGCTCGGGCGAGCTCGCCCAGCCGAGAGGTCACGAGGAACGTCTCGGGGCGGTGCCACTCGGCGCGGATCAGGAGTCCGGCAAGCGGGATGGCGAGCGTCACCATCCCGTTCAGCAACGTCCCCCAGGCGCAGGCGACGATCCCGTCCTCGTCGATTCGCCAGATGATGAGCGCAAGTCCGAGAACGCTTCCGAGCGCGTAACCGACGGCGGCCGTGCCGTAGCTGTCGTGCGCCGCCAGCGCGCTGGCCGCCAGTGCCGCGAAGAGATGAGCCACCGCTGCGGGGACCAGGAACACGAGCGCGTCCGCCGCAATCCGCTGCGCACTCGGCGGAAGTCCCGCGGCGAGCTGACGCGCGGACCAGTCATTCGCAAACAGTGCGAGCGCGAGAGCGGGAACCGCGACAACCGAGATCGCCAGCGCGTATGAGCCAAGCACGGTGCTGAACGTGCCGTCGTCCCGCGCGCGCGTGAGCCTCGGCAGCACCGCGCTGCGCACAGCGCTTGCAGCCAGCACGAGCACGAGAAAGACGCTGTAGGCGGCGAAGAAGCCGTCCGTGTCGACACCTCGGCCCACCTTCCGGGCGATGACGACGCCCACCGCAGCGGAGAGCCCTGTGACGACCGCGATCGACAATGCCGTGAGCACGCCGCTGGCGAGGGCGCTACGACGAGGAGAGGCGCTAGGCTTGACCACGGCGCGAGAAATCTACGCACCTATGGCCAACGACTCCATCTGGACCGAATCCGCCCTTGCCGACCTGCGCCGCGAATTCGGCGAC
>JAWVCV010000012.1:0-29336 GCA_033858115.1 Gaiellaceae bacterium | reverse complement strand
CAGGGAGTGCAGTTCGAGCACAGCCGCAGCGGCATCGTCTTCGCAGCGCTGACCGAAGCCGCCTACGAGCAGGAGCACGCGTTGTACGCGCAGCTGCGCGCGAGCGGCTTCCCCGTCGACTTCGAGGTCCTCGACGGCGACGGGCTCCGGCAGCGCGAGCCGGCGCTCTCGAGCGCAGTGGTTGCGGGCATGGTCTCCTCGGGCGAGTGGCAGGTTCGACCGGAGTCGCTGCTGGCGGGGCTGGCGGACGCGATTCGACGGGAGGGAGGAACGATCCACGAACAGGTCGGCGTGGCGGCGATCGTGCCCGACCGCACGTCCTGGCGCGTGTCCACGAGCACGGGATCCATCCGTGCGGACAGCGTGGTCGTGGCGACGGGTGCGTCCGCGCCCGAGCTGCTGCGTCCGCTGGGCTATCGCCTGCCCATAGAAGCCGCAAAGGGATACAGCCTCACGTCCGCCGGGGAGGGGATTCGACCCGTGCACTCCATCTACTTGCTCGAGGCGAAGATCGCCTGCAGTCCGTACGCCGACGCGGTGCGGCTAGCCGGAACGCTCGAGCTCGCCGGCATCGACCTGTCCTTGAACCGACGTCGACTCGATGCGGTGGCTCGCGCAGCCTCTGCCTATCTTCGCTGGCGCCCGGGTGACTCGTGCGTTGAATGGGTGGGGCTTCGTCCATTTGCACCCGACGGG
The DNA here is from genome assembly GCA_033858115.1 of Gaiellaceae bacterium. GTDB lineage: Bacteria > Actinomycetota > Thermoleophilia > Gaiellales > Gaiellaceae > Gaiellasilicea. The sequence continues at coordinate 28,640 of JAWVCV010000012.1, read as the reverse complement.
CTGCCGGTGGTCGGCGCCGTGCCCAGACAGCGAAGCCTCTTCGTCTCGACCGGGCACGGCATGTCGGGAATCACGCTCGCTGCAGTCTCCGCGAACCTGCTCGCGCAGAGCATCATCGAGGGCTCGGTACCGCCGCAACTCGTGCCGTTCTCACCGGGCCGGTTCGCGTGAGCCGGTAGGACAGGCCCTCCGGCGGCGCCGGTAGTACCGGTCGACCGGGCAACCCGCTGCCCAGGCGGAACGAGGTCGTACAAGTTTCACGCAGTGTGCGGGTTTTCTGCCAAGGTCGGTTCAAGGGCCGCCCGGTCCGGTGCTAGCTTCGAAGTCTCTGAGGATGACGCCTGCTCGCACAGTGCTGGCCGCCGCGCTCTGCGTGGCGGCGCTTGTCCCGGCCGCCGCCGCCGGCGCAGACGGTGACCCGCAAGGGGCGCCGCCCGTCGAGACGACCCCGCCTGCCACGCAGCCGGCACCGCCGCCCGAGACCGCTCCGCCGAGCGACGTGGTCACACTGGACGTCGAGCCGCCGCAGACGATCACGCTCGACGTGCCCGGCGTTCCCGAGCGCGCCCCGGCGGTGAAGCCGGCCAAGCGGCTCTCGCGAGTGGCGCCTGAACCGCGGCGAAAACGCGTGCGGACGTCGCGTCGCTACGAGCCGGTCGCCGAGAGCAGCTTCCGCGAGCCCGAGCGGCAGCCCGCCTCGCCGGCTCGGGCAAAGGTGCGTCCGCACAAGCACAAGGCTGCCAAGAGCCCTCGCAAGGCGGCGGCCCAGACGCAGCTCGCCGCGCCGCAGCCCCGTGACAGCGAGCTCACGGGCGGCGTGCTGGCGGCGGAGTACTCGCTGCGGCCCGGCTCGGGCTCCGGGACCGGCAGCTTTGTCTACGTCCTGCTGACTGTCGGGGCACTGGCCGGCCTGCTGCTCGTACTGGCTGGCTCGGCACCGGCCCTCGCAACCGCCTGGCCCAGGGCCTTCGTGCCGGTGATCAAGGAGCGCGAACGGCTCTTTGTCGTCGGTCTCTGCGTCGCCTGTGGCGCGTTCGCCTGGGCGATCACCTGGGTGCTCGCCGGCTCCGGCGCCTGAGCTGCGTCAACCGTGGCGGTGAACCACCTGCCGGGTGATGCGTCAACCGGCCCGCGGCGTGCAAGGTCACGGGAGCGGTAACGAGCTTCACGGGGCCCCCTGCGGTGGGCTCCGGAGCCTCACGGAGAACGGGGCGGAGCCTTGCGGCAGGCTCCGCGTCCTCCACCGATCGGTTCAACTCCAGCGGCGCTCGAGGGAGGATCGGACATGTCGCACGCAACATTTCTCTGCGCGTTGATGGTGGGAGCCGCGCTCCTTGCCCTGTGGGTCCATGCGCGCTTCCCGGCACTTGCGCCGGACCGGCTCGGGCGGACGATGCTGCACGCCGCGGTCGCCTACATGGTGCTCAAGTTCACGATCGACATGTTCGACGCGACGGCGTCGACGTTCGCATCGATCTTCTTCCTCCTGCTGCCGGCCCTCGTCTACGCCCTGCTCAGCATGCTCTGGGTCCTCCGCCTCGCCCAGACGGCGCTCGGCATCTCCCGCTAGGCGGGCTCGGCAAGCGCCAGGTGGTCGCCGACGGCGATGCCGCGCCGCTCGCACTGGCCGGCGGCGAGCTCGACGACGGACTTGGCGCCGCGGCGGCCGGCCATTCGCCAGGGGGCGAGCTCCGGCTCGATCCCGACGACGACCAGGTCGCGGTCGAGGAACACGACGTCGATCGGGAAGCGCATGAAGTAGGTGTGAATCGAGCCGGCGGGACGGAGCAGGATTCCCTCGGCTTCTGGGAGGCTGCGGCGGCCGAGCAAGCCGCGCAACCGCTGGAGCGGGCGCGCCGCCACGAGCAGCTGCTCGCAGACGACGCGCCCGTCCTTGCGGATCAAGCGGGCAGGCTCAGAACCCAACGTGGATGTGGTCTCCGTGATCTGACATCGGGAACGAGGGGCCACCCAGGCCGAGCAGCGAGATCACCTGCTGCGGCTGCAGCTCCGTTGGGAGCAGCAGGATCGAGCGTACCGCCTCCTCTGTGGGACCGCCGGGCTGCTGGTGGCCGGCGATCGAGATCCCGCCGACAGCTGCGATGTCGACGGCGTGGCCGTAGACGTGCGCCGACACGACGCCGGGCCGGGCGAACTGCCGGTGCCCGGAGGCGAGGCTCGAGACGGTGACCGAGCCGTGGCGCTCGGCGAGGTAGCCGAGGAGGACGATCAGGCGCACGTCGATCCGGCCGGCGGCGATGTCCTCGCGTCCCGCGGCGTAGATCAGCACGCGTTCGTCTGCGAGCAGACGCTTGGCGAGCTTGTCCTTGGCCGCTTCGTAACCGGTCACGAGAGCCTCGATCCCGACCGACCGGTACAGGTCGGCGAGCGCTTCGGCGCTGTCGGCGAAGTCGGTGCGACCGGAGAGCGCCAGCGCTCCGCGCCACGTCTGTGCGGCGCCGAGCTGTGACGCGACGGCGTCGAGCTCCGCCCGCTTCGCGGGCGCCGGGCCCTGCTCGCCCTCCGCGCGGAGCACGCCGAGAACCGCAGCCCAGTCGGCGTCGCGCTGCCGGGCCGTGGCGAAGAGCGACTTGGTGAAGGAGCGGCTCAGCCGGGCCGACGGCGGCGTGGGGTCGGGCAGGGCGCGGTTGAGCCAGACGGTCGGCTGGCCGTACCCGCGGTGGTGCTCCACCTCGGGGGCGGGAGCGGGAACGGGGGCAAGGGCGACGCTCGCCGGCCGCACGACCGATCTCGCCTTCGGCCTCACCGGCGGCGGAGCGTGCCGCTGCAGGGCCTTCGCGACCCCCGTCGTGGCCGCCGTCTGCGGCGCCGGCTGCGGCGCGGCGGCCTCGGGTGTGCTCGCGTCGGTCACGGGGTCCACCGGTGCGAGCTCCACCTGCGTCTCGTCGACGGGCGCTGCAGGCTCTGCTTCGAGGGCCGGCTCGCCGGTCGGCGCCTGCTCGGGTGCGGGAGCCTCGGGCTCGGCCGCAGTAGCTTCGGATGCGGAGACGGGTGCGGCCGCCGGGTCGACGGCCGGCTCGCGCGCGGCCGCAATCTCGTCGAGCTCGGAGATGGCTCCGGCGTCGTCGTCCAGGACCTTCGCCAGCTGGTCGCCCGCGCCCGCGGTGAATGCGGCGCCGGCGAAGAACAACGTCGTGAACATCGCCGCGACCCCGAGGCGCGAGGAGTGCCGGCGCGACGTGCGCAGTGCGGCCGGCGGCAGCTCCTGCTCGGGCTCGGGCTCTTCGATCTCCCAATCCCATTCGTCGCCCTTGCGGCGCAGCACTGTGAAAGCAATTCCGTTCCGTCTTGGCATCAACCCCAGCTCCTCTAGGTTCGAGCGCCGGGAAAGCCCGTCCGGCGCTTGATTTTTCGACCGCGCCGCCGACGGTTCGGTGTGAATCCTTGTTATCGACAGCACCTTTAGCCGGGGTCACCCAAATGGGGGAACTTTTGAAGTGACCGCAAGAAGTCCCCCGGAAGGGGCTTCTCAGAATCCGCACGCTGACGATCGTGTCAGCAACAAAGAAAGGCGAAGCGGCTCGCCGACGAGAGAAGGGTTTCTCAAATGCGAGACCGCATCGCCAAAGGCTCGACGCTCACCACGGAACTCCGGGCAGCCACATCTCGCTCGGCCGTCAACCTGCTCTCTCCTCGCGAAGGGAGGTGAATCACATGCTGAAAGCTTATATCTCCATTCAGAACCGGCTCGCCATGCTTCGCGACGAGCGGGGCCAGACGATGGCTGAGTACGGCGTCGTTCTCGCCGTCATCACAGTCCTCGTCATCGTTGCTCTCACCGCTCTGTCGGGCAAGATCAGCGGCGCGATCAACAAGGTCTCCGACAAACTCTAAGACCGAAGGGAAACTCCAATGATGTTGAGAAAGGGGATCACGCTGACCGCTGAATCGGGTCAGACGATGGCGGAATACGCCTTCGTGCTCGGCGTGATCATTCTCGGTGTCATCGTTTCCTTGACGTTCCTTTCGGACGCGATCGCGGCCGGTATCAGCAACGCCGCCGACGTGATCGAAAGCGTGCTTTGAATGCAGTTCGGACCGCGTCCCCGGCCCGCCCCGGGGACGCGGTCTCTCTACCACGGAGCCCCATGCAGACCATGATCGAGAGGAGAACCAACCTACGCAATGACCGCGGCCAGACCATGGTCGAGTTTGCGCTGGTCCTCCCGGTCCTGTGCCTGGTGATCTTCGGGATCATCCAGTGCGGACTCCTCTACAACCACTACATCACCTTGACGGACGCAACTCGGGTCGGCGCTCGCAAGGCAGCCGTGAGCCGTCAGTTGGCGAATCCTGGTGCACTCGCGACGGCAGCGACGATCAACGCCGCCTCAGGGCTCAGTGTTCCTCCCCTCGACGTCCAGGTCAGCGCTCCCGCCGGATGGGTGGCCGGGGCCGACGTGACCGTGCAGGCGACCTATCCGTACGACCTCAACATTCTCGGCATCGTCGTGGCCTCGGGAAAGCTGAACAGCAAGACCACCGAGCGCCTGGAATAGCGCCCGCTTTTCGACGTATCCCTCGTCAGCAAAACCACAAAGGAAGAAGACGCTCATGACGTACCGCCTCAAAAACATCTCGGTCGCGATCGCCCTTGCGCTCGTCGCTGCCCTGCTGACGAGCTTCTACGTCGCGAACTACCAGCGCAACGTGCGCCAGGACGAAGCGAACGTCCCGGTCTTCGTTGCGAAGGCTGACATTCCGGCCGGCGTCCCCGGCACCGACATCGCGCGCAAGGGCATGCTCGTCAAGAGCGAGGTCGCCCGGCGCAGCGTCGTGCCCGGCTCGATCTCCGCCCCCGCGCAGCTCGACGGCTTCGTCTCGACGCAGCCGATCTACGCGGGAGAGCAGGTCTCCACGCGCCGGTTTGCAACGCCGTCGCAGCAGGGCATCGGCGCTCAGTTGAAAGGGACGATGCGTGCCTTCCAGCTCCCGGGCGACCAGCACCAGCTGCTCTCGGGAACGCTCAAGCCAGGCGACCGGGTCGACGTGATCGCCTCGATCAAGTCCTCCGAGAACGGCGAGGACTTCAAGACGCGGATCATCCTCCGCGACATCCAGGTGCTGCAAGCGGCCAGCGGAACGGGTGCGGGCGAGAAGCTCGCCGAGCAGACCTCGAACCTCTCCGTGCTGCTCGCCGTGACGGACACGCAGGTGCAGAAGCTCTTCCACGTCAGCAAGCACGGTGACTGGAGCCTCGAGCTGCGGCCGCCGATCAAGGCCAACGACAGCCCGGAGACGATCGTCGACGCGCGCACGATCCTGCGCGACGGCCTCCGCGGCTCCCAGTTGGACAAGCTCCAGGCAGGAGGACAGGGATGACCGCTCAGCAGACCACCATGCGCGAGCGGGTGCGGGTCTACGTGACGGGGTCGTGCGACGGCCTCGACGGGCTCCGCGACGCGCTCTCGAATCACCCGGAGCTCGACTTCGTCGGCTGGAGCGAGCACGTCGGTGAGGCAACCGCAGCACTTGCGGGCGGGCACCTCCAGGTTGTCGTGCACGCCACCCGATCGACGTCGCTCCCGGCGATCGAGATCGCGGCGATCCGCGAGCAGACGCGCTCGCCGATCGTGATCCTCGCCTCCGGCGAGTCGTCGGCGCTGCTCGAGGACGCGCTCGACACCGACGGCGTCGCAGACGTCCTGCTGCTGCCGCAGCTGACCGAGAACGTCGTCTTCGCGCTCCGGAAGGCCGGGCACGCCGGTCGCCGGCTCGCCGCCGACGGCGGTCATACGCGACACGGCCGGATCATCACCGTCTTCTCGCCGAAGGGCGGGACCGGCAAGACCGTCACCGCGACCAACCTCGCCGCTTCGTTCGCGAAGTACGAGAAGAAGCGCACGCTCCTGCTCGACCTCGACCTGCAGTTCGGCGACGCCGCGATCATGCTCGGGCTCGAGCCGGAGAAGACGATCTACGACCTCGTGGTCGCTCCCGGCGAGCTCGACTCGGAGAAGCTCGCGGGCTACGTCACCAAGCACACTTCGGGGCTCGACATCCTGCCGGCGCCGCTGCGCCCGGAGGATGCAGAGCTCGTCACCGAGTCGAAGCTGGCTCGGTTGCTGGAGGTGGCGCGCGAGTCCTACGACATCATCGTCGTCGACACATCGCCCTTCTTCCATGGGCCGATGCTGGCGACGCTCGACCGCTCCGACGAGCTGCTGATGCTCTGCGGCCTGGACGTGCCGACGATGAAGAACGTCCGACTCTCCCTGCAAACGCTCGAGCTGCTTTCGTTCCCCGCCTCGCGCATCCGCTTCGTCCTCAACCGCGCCAACTCCAAGGTGGGGATGAAGAAGAAGGAGGTCGAGGGAGCGCTCGACATCACGATCGGCTTCGAGATCCCGTCCGACCGGGCGGTGCCACTCGGCGTCAACAAGGGCGCCCCGCCCGCGATCGCCGACACCGGCTGTGACTTCGCCAAGGCCATCCGCGCCGTCGCGAAGTCGCTCGTCGCGCCCCCTGAGGCGCCCAAGAAGAAGCGCACGTTCGCCGCGCTGGCGAAGGCGTGAGCTGAATGGGACTCCACGACAGACTCTCGAAGCAGAACGGAAACGGGGTCGCGAGCACGGTCGCCGAGCGTCCGGCCGCGCTCGCCGGCCCCGTTACACACTCCCCCCAGCAGGTCCAGGCCGCCGACAAGGGTCGCGGCGACCCGTACGCGGAGCTCAAGTCCGCGATCCACCATGCGGTGATCGCGAAGCTCGGGCCCGAGCTCTTCAAGCGCGAGACCTCGGAGGACCTCTCCGAGCGGGTGCTGCACGCCGTCACCGAGCAGCTTGCGCTCGACCGGACCCCGCTGACCCGCGAAGAGCGGCGGCGCATCCAGCAGGAGATCACCGACGACGTTCTCGGCTACGGGCCGCTCGAAGAGCTGCTCCGGGACGACTCGGTCAGCGAGGTGATGGTCAACAAGCACGACCTGATCTTCGTCGAGCGCGAGGGACGGATCGAGCGCACGAACGCCTCGTTCGTCGACAACGCACACCTGCTTCGCATCATCGACAAGATCGTCTCCCAGGTCGGCAGGCGCATCGACGAGGCCTCGCCGATGGTGGACGCGCGGCTCCCGGACGGCAGCCGCGTCAACGCGATCATCCCGCCACTCTCGCTCAAGGGCCCGACCCTGACGATCCGGAAGTTCTCGCGCGACCCGTACACCATGGACAACCTGATCAACTTCGGGTCGCTGACCCCGCAGGCGGCGCAGTTCCTGGCAGCCTGCGTGAAGGGGAAGCTGAACGTCCTCATCTCCGGCGGTACCGGCACCGGTAAGACGACGATGCTGAACGCCATGTCCGCTTTCGTCCCGGACCACGAGCGGATCGTGACGATCGAGGACGCCGCCGAGCTCCAGCTCCAGCAGGAGCACGTGATCACGCTGGAGTCGCGGCCGCCGAACATCGAGGGCCAGGGCGAGATCCGCATCCGCGAGCTCGTGCGGAACGCGTTGCGTATGCGCCCCGACCGGATCATCGTCGGCGAGGTTCGCGGCGCCGAGACGCTCGACATGCTCCAGGCGATGAACACGGGCCACGAGGGCTCCTTGACGACGATCCACGCGAACACTCCTCGCGACGCGCTCTCCCGTCTCGAGACCCTGGTCATGAGCGGCGGCGTCGAGCTGCCCCACCGGGCGATCCGCGAGCAGATCTCGAGCGCATTCGACGTGCTCGTGCAGATCTCGCGCCTGGTCGACGGCTCGCGCCGGGTCACACACGTCACCGAGGTGCTCCGCATGGAGTCGGATGTGATCACGCTGCAGGACCTGTTCCTCGCGAAGGCACCGGACGAGGACAGCACCGCCACCGGCCGCGCTTCGCGGCTGATGCTGCCGCTCGCGTGCACCGGCCTGAAGCCGCACTTCCTGGACAAGCTGGCGGCGAACGACGTCATCCTCTCGCCGACGTTCTTCAATACGGATGCGACCCCCGGGCGGCCGGCCTTCTCGGCCGCGCCCTACGGAGCAGTCTAGTGAGGCGGATCCTCGTCACGGTCTGCGTGCTCGCCGCGATCGCTCCGGCGGCGGCCACTGCGGCTCGCATCACCGCCGTCGACACGAACGGCTATCCGACCGTGCGCGCGACGGTGGTGACGCCGCGGCCGGTTGCGAAGCTGGGCGCCCTGACGGAGAACGGCGCTCGCGTCGCCGGCTACCAGGCCGCCAATCTCGGCAGGCAGAAGAGCGTCGTGCTCGCGGTCGACCGGTCGCAGTCGATGCTCGGGAAGGCTCTGGCCGACGCTTCCGCGGCGGCGCGGGCGTTCGTGCGCTCCAAGCCGGGCACCGACAGGATCTCGATCGTCGCTGTGGGCAAGAGCGCCGTGCAGCTGACCGGATTCTCCTCGTCCACGACCGACGCGGACGCAGCGCTTCGAACACTCGAGGTCGACCCGGTGCGCGGCACCGCCCTCTACGACGCGGTCATCCTCTCGAGCGAGGCGCTCGCCGACGACGTGCACGCAGGACGGGTACTCGTGCTGCTCACCGACGGCCAGGAGGTGTCGAGCGACGCCAGTCTCGCAGAGGCAATCGACGCAGCCCGCACGGCCAAGGTCGCCGTGTACCCGATCGCGATCGAGAGCCCGAGCTTCTCACCCGCGCCCTTGAAGCGCCTCGCTGCCGAGACCGGCGGCCGTTACACCGGCGCCGCGAGCAGCGGGTCGCTGAGCGCGATCTACGCGGCGCTGGCCGCGGAGCTTCGCCGGACCTGGCAGCTCTCGTACCTCACGACGGCCCGTCCGGGCGACCGGATCGAGCTCGCGGTGAGCGGAGCGCACATCGAGACCACCGTGCCCGGGCCCTCGGGTGGTGGCGAGAGCACAAAGTCCACTCTGCCCGGACCGCTCCTTGCAATCGGCCCCGTGCTGATGGCCGTGGTCGTCGGCATCTGCGTGCTCCTCGCGACGCTGCTGCTCCTTCGCGCCCCCGCGGGCACGAGCCTACGACGCCGAATTGCGCCACACCTCGGCGAGCGCGAGCACAAGCGGGCCCGCGGTCAGGTCCAGGAGCGCTTCGCGACGGCTTCCACGATCATGCGCGCCACGGAGCAAGCGCTCGGGCACTTGCGAGTCTGGCACGCGCTCTACCGCGTGCTCGAGCGGGCGGACCTGCCGCTGCGCACGGTCGAGCTCGTGTACATCGCGCTCGGGTCGGGCCTGGCGCTGGGCGTCATCGCGGCGCTCGCCGGGTTCGGGCCGATCCTCATCCTCGCCGCCGCGATCCTGGGCGGCTCGATCCCGATCCTCTTCGTCGTGCTGAAGGCTCGCCGGCGCCTGACGGCGATCGACGACCAGCTGCCCGACCTGCTCGTCACGCTGGCGGCGTCCCTCAAGGCCGGCCACAGCTTCCGGCAGGGGATCCAGGCCGTCGTGGACGAGGGCCAGCCGCCGGCGAGCAAGGAATTCGGCCGTGTGCTGACGGAGACGCGGCTCGGGCGGCCCATGGACGACGCCTTGTCCGACATGGCCGAGCGCGTCGGCTCCAAGAACCTGACGTTCGTCGTCACCGCGGTGACGATCCAGCGCCAGGTCGGCGGCAGCCTCGCCGGCATCTTCGACATGGTCGCCGAGGCCGTGCGAAACCGGCAGCAGTTCGCCCGCAAGATCAAATCGCTCACCGCGATGGGGCGGATGTCCGCCTACGTCTTGGTCGGCATTCCGTTCTTCATGGCGGGGGCGATCACCTTGCTCAACCGCCAATACATGTCACCCCTCTACCACACTGGAACCGGCCAGAAGCTGATCGTGCTCGGGTTCGTGATGATCTCGATCGGCGCGCTGATGGTCCGGAAAATCGTCTCCTTCAAAGGTTGATCTGATGCTGCTCGCGCTCTCCGTCCTCCTGCTCGCCGCCGCTGCGTATCTCGCCGGCGAAGTCGTCACCCAGCCCGGCCGGGAGCGCCAGCGCGCGGTCAGGCGCGCCGCCACCTACGGCCGCGTCCGCGTTGCCTCGTCGGGGCTCGACCGGCTCCGCTTCGGGGAGCGCGTGCTCATCCCCGCGACGGCGTCGTTCGCCCGCCTCGCGCTGAGGCTGAACCCGCGGGTCACGCTCGACTCCATCGGCGTACGGCTCCTGGCTGCGGGGATGGGTCGCACGATCACGCCGACCGCTTTCCTCGCCATGAAGGGGGCGGGCGCAGCCGCGGGTGGGGTCGTCGGCCTCGGCGCCGGCGCCTTCGTCGGCGGCGCGTCGATCGGCTTCATCTTCGCCTTGTGCCTCGCGGGCGCGGGCTTCATCGCGCCCGGCTTCGTCGTCTCGATGCGCGCCCGCAAGCGGAAGGAAGAGGTCCGGTCGCAGCTTCCGGACGCGCTCGACCTCCTTGCCGTCTCGGTCGAGGCCGGTCTCGGCTTCGACGGCGCGGTCGCCAAGCTGACCGAGCACATGGACGGCGCCCTGGCCGAGGAGTTCGCGCTCACGCTCGGCGAGATGCGGATCGGCGAGTCGCGTCACGACGCGCTCAAGAAGCTCGCTGACCGCTCGTCGGCGCCCGAGGTCGCGAGCTTCACCCGCGCGATCATCCAGGCAGACCAGCTGGGGATCTCGCTCGGCCGGCTGCTGCGCGTGCAGGCTGCCGAGTCGCGGCTCAAGCGGCAGGCGGCGGCGGAGGAGAAGGCGGCGAAGTCGCCGATCAAGATGCTCTTCCCGACCGTCCTCTTCATCTTTCCGGCGATGTTCATCGTCATCCTCGGGCCTGCATTCCTCAACCTGATGAAGGTGTTTTGATGGCGCCGGAGATCGAAAAGGGCTTCGGCACCGGGCTGAGGGCTCAACTCGAGCGTGTACGGCACGGGGACGAGCCGCAACCGCAGGAGCCCGAGGCCCCCAAGACGGACAAGGGCAAGGGCAAGGCGCCTCCCCCGCCGTCCGAGGTGACCGAGCTCGTCCAGCCGGACGCAAACTCGGAGGCGCTTCGGTCCGAGCTCATGGACGCGCTGACGCGCGAGAACGACCTGCGCGAGCAGCTGACGGAGATCCACGACGAGTTGGCGCAGCTCCGGGCAGCGCAGGAGCAGGGTCTTGTCGACATGCAGAGCCTCTCGCTGCGCTCCGCCGAGATCGACAGCCGCGCTGCGCGCATCGGCGCGCAGCAGCATGAGCTCGAAGAGCAGGAGCGCGACCTCCAGCAACGCGCAGAGGCGACTGCGGCCGAGCAGCAGCGGCTCGCCGAGCTGAAGTCGGAGCTGGCGACCCAGGAAGCCCGGGCCGCCGAGCGCGAGCAGCAGATCTCGAACAAGTTCCGCGAGCTGACGAACGCCGACCGCGAGCGGACGAGCGCGGCCACCGAGCTGTCCAAGCAGGAGGCGGCGGTAGCGCAGCGTGAGCGCTCGCTCGAGCGCGCAATGGCCGAGGTCGATGCGCGCGCGGCCGAGATGACCGCACGCGTCGAGGCCCGCGAATCGGTTCTGGCGACGCGGGAATCCACCTTGCGCGAGCACGAGACCGAGCTCGGAGCGCGCGACCGCGAGGTCGCGGAGCGCGAGCGCGAGCTGATCAAGTCTCGCTCGAGCGTGACCGCGCGCGAGGAGCACCTGGAGGCGCGCGAGGCCGAGCTGAAGGCGAAGACGGACCGCCTCGCCGCAGATCTGGAACGGCTTGCCGAGGAACGCTCCGGGACCGGGGAAGTCGTCGCCGCCATGAGCAGCCGGCGCGCGGACGTCTCCGCCAAGGAGAGCGAGCTCGCAGCGCGCGAGGCCGAGCTGAACCGCCGCGAGTCGCAGCTGCGCCGCGACGAGGCCGATGGCCAGGCTGCCGAGCACCTCGAGCAGGAGGCCCGTCGGCTCGACGAGGCTCGTCGGGAGCTCGCTGCCCGCGAGGCCGAGCTGAGCGGGACCGAGAGCCTGATCGAGTCACAGCGCAACCGGGTCGAGCGCCGCGAAAAGCGGCTCGGCGAGACAGAGGAGTCCTTGTCCGACCGGATGCGGGAGCTCGACGACCGCGAAGCGGAGATCGAGGAGCGCTGGGCGCGGCTCGAGGCCGATTGCGAGCTGCGTGAGCTGAAGCTCGAGCAGCGCGAGCGCACCGTCGGCGACCTCGAGGTTCGGCTCGGCAAGCGCGAGACCGACCTCGCCCAGTACGTGGGCCAGCTGCAGGTGCAGATGGACCAGCGTGAGCCGGATCAGGTCGTTCGTCCCGTCGCCGCCGGCGAGTAGCTGCGCCGCCCAGCGCGGCCGATCGTGCCCGCAAAGGCGAGAGGCCCGCTCGCAAGAGCAGGCCCCTCTCCCGAACGCTCCTTTCTGGGCCAGGCGGAGTCCGACTGCCGGAGCGGCCGGTCCGCCTGGAGGGGGAGAGGAGTCGCGTTCGGTATCCATAGTCATCGCACATTCCGGCGTCGGATGCGAGGGCGCTACACTGATCCTCGTGACCGAGACGGGAACCATGCGCGTCAAAAGCGGGCTCGCCGAGATGCTCAAGGGCGGCGTGATCATGGACGTCGTCAACGCCGAGCAGGCGAAGATCGCCGAAGACGCCGGCGCCGTCGCCGTTATGGCCCTCGAGCGCGTGCCTGCCGACATCCGCCGCGACGGCGGCGTTGCCCGGATGTCCGACCCGGCGATGGTCACCGAGATCCAGGAGGCGGTGACGATCCCCGTGATGGCGAAGTGCCGCATCGGCCACTTCGTCGAGGCCCAGATCCTGCAGGCGCTCGAGATCGACTACATCGACGAGTCCGAGGTGCTGACGCCCGCAGACGTCGCCCATCACGTGGACAAGTGGCAGTTCGAGATCCCGTTCGTCTGCGGCGCCACGAATCTCGGCGAGGCGCTCCGGCGGATCTCCGAGGGCGCCGCGATGATCCGGACGAAGGGCGAGGCGGGAACCGGCGACGTGGTCAACGCCGTCACGCACATGCGCGCCGTGTTCGGTGGAATCAGGCGACTCGGCGCGCTGCGCAGCGATGAGCTCTACGCCGAGGCGAAGGAGCTGCGCGCTCCGCTCGAGCTCGTCCGCTGGGTGGCCGAGAACGGCCGCCTGCCGGTGGTCACGTTCACCGCCGGCGGAATCGCGACGCCGGCCGACGCCGCCCTCTGCATGCAGCTCGGGGCGGACGGCGTCTTCGTCGGCTCCGGGATCTTCAAGTCCGGCGACCCTGCGCTGCGCGCGAAGGCGATCGTCGAGGCGACGACGCACTACCGCGATCCCGAGATCCTCGCCCGCGTCTCCGCGGGCCTGGGCGAGCCCATGGTCGGCATCTCCGCCGCCGAGCTCGCCCCGGAGCAGCTGCTCGAAACCAGGGGCTGGTAACCGGCTCCATCCGGTAGCGGCGGCACGCTTGTGACGTGACGCTCGAACGTCTGTTGCCTTCCGAGGCGATCCTGCCACGCTGGTCGAGCGGCAGCTTCCTCGTCTACTTCGGCGCCTTCGTCATGCTCAACGCGACGGGGGGTCTGCTCGGCATCCTCGGCGCCGATCACGGCGAGGCAGCGCTCGTCGGCTACAGCGCACTCGCGGCCACGCTGGCATTGGGGCTCGCTCTCGCGCTCGAGCAGGCCGGGCGCGCCGTCGCGGCGGGCGTGTTCGCGACGCTCACGGTCGTCTTCTTCGCCGTCTTCGTCGGCGCGCTCGAGAGCCTGCTCGGCATTCTCGACGCCGGCACGATCAACGGGGACTACGACCTCGGGACGCTGCCACTCGAGATATTGACGATCGCTGCGGCGCTCGTGGCGCTGCGGAGGTTCCGGGCGCCGCTTCTGCTCTTGCCTGCCGTGGTTGCGCTCGCGATCGCGATCGGAGACCTCGGCTCGCTCTTCTCCTGGCAGCACGCCGAGGAGGCGTTCACCCTGCTGGTCGGCGCCGTCCTGATCGCAGCCGGCGTCGTCGTCGACCGCGCCGGTCGCCGCCCATTCGCCTTCTGGCCGCACCTCGTCGGTGGAGCCGCCTTCGGCGGGGCGGCGGTGTCGCTCGTGTCCGGCGATGCCGGCTGGATCCTGGTCGGAGTGCTCTCGCTCGGATATGTCGCGGTCGCCTACGCCCTCGGGCGCTCGAGCTACGCCGTGCTCGGCGCGCTCGGGATCCTGGCCACGACGACGTACTTCATCCAGGACGCGCTTTCCTACGTCGGCGTCTTCGTCCCGTTCGACATCGGCGGGGACAGCATCCGCGACCCCTGGCAGGTCGCGCTCTACTACGTCGCGGCGGGTCTCGTCCTCGTCGCGCTCGGCCTCGTGGGCGAGAGGGTGACGCGCTCGAGCGACGAGTAGCGGGCTTTCGTCCCCCATCCAGGGGATGGGCGCCCCCGGCGGCCAGTCGATGCACGATTGTGAGCATCGATCACGTGGCACAGCCCCGAGTGGCGGCGCCCGGCCGCTCGCGTGCCGCGGCGTTCGGGTTCCCCAGGCTCGGCGCGTTCGCCGAGCGGGAAGCTGCCGTCGTCTCGGCGGTTGCGCTCTATGCGCTCGTGCTGCTCTTCGTGATGCCGCAGATGGTCGTTCAGGACAGCTGGCTGGCGCTCGTGAGCGGACGGGAGATCCTCTCGAATGGCCTCCCGCACACCGACACGCTCGCGGTGTGGACGTCCGGCGCCGAGTGGATCGACCAGCAATGGCTCGCGCACGTCGCCTTCTACGGCGTGGCTTCGGCCGGCGGGATCGAGCTCGCGCTGCTCGCGCACGTCGCGCTCCTCACCACTGCCTTCGCCGCAGCGCTCGCGGCGTCCCGTTCGCTCGGCGCGTCGCCGAGGAGCGCTGCGCTCATGGGGATGATCTGCATCTTCGTCGCTCCGTGGAGCCTGCAGCTGAGGTCGCAGAGCTTCGCGATCCCGCTCTTCGTCGCCGTGCTGTGGCTCCTCGCCGCGGACAGCCGCGCCCCCTCGCGCCGCGTCCTGCTGGTCCTGCCCCTGCTGGTTCTCTGGGCGAACCTGCACGGCACCGTCGTGCTCGCGGCGCTGCTCGTCGCCTTGCGCGGCGTCACGCTGGCCTTCACGTCGCTGCGAGCGCGGCGCCGGCCCGCCGATTGGCTTGGCAGGTCGCTGGCCCTCGGCGTGCTGCCCTTCGCGTGCCTGTTCGCCTCTCCCTACGGGCTTGCTCTCGTGGGCTACTACCGGACGATGCTCGTCAGCCCGTTGCTGCGCGACTTCGTCGGCGAATGGGCTGTCAGCCGGCCGTCGGTGAAAACGCTCTCGTTCTACCTCGTCGCCTCGATTGCCGTCGGGCTGCTTCTGCGCTCCCGCTCCCGGCTGACCGGGTTCGAGCAGCTGGCGTTGCTCCTGCTGCTCGCGGCCGGCGCGAGCGCCATCCGCAGCATCACGTGGTTTGCGCTGGCCGCCGCCGTCCTGCTGCCCTTGCTGCTGGACGGCCTCTTCTCGCAGCGGCCTCGCAGCCGTGGCCCGAGCATGCTTCGGCGCTCCGTGGCTCTCGCAGCGGGCGCGGCGGTCTTGATCTCGCTCGTGGTCGCTTTTGCTCGCCCAGCGTCGTGGTGGAGCACCGGCTGGCCGAGCGCAGGCGCCGAGGACGTCGCCTCGCTCGTCGCGGAGCGCCCGGGAGCGACCGTCTTCGCGGACGACCGTTATGCCGACTGGCTCCTCTGGCAGCAACCGCAGCTTGCCGGCCGGATCGCCTACGACGTTCGCTTCGAGCTGTTCACGCGCGAGCAGCTCGACGAGCTCGTCGGGTACCGGAATGGGGTCGCGGAAGGCTGGCGGCGTGCGATCGCTGGCTACGACGTGCTCCTCGTCGACCATCCGCTGCAGCCCTCGCTCGTCCGCGACCTCCTCGCCACGGGCACATATGAGCGTTCCTATCGTGACCGCTGGCTCACCGTGCTGAACACGCCTCAGCGCTGACTCGCCCCTACAATCGAGGGCATGGAGATTGGCGTCCTCGCCGTCCAGGGCAACTTCCGCGAGCACGTGGCGATGCTGCGAGAGCTCGGCGCCGACGTCCGCGAGGTACGGCTGCCGGAGCAGCTCGACGGGCTCGACGGGCTGGTCATCCCCGGAGGCGAGTCGACCGCGATCATGCGCCTGATCCGGCTCTACGGGCTCGAGGAGGCGATCCGTGCCTTCCCGGCGCCGATCCTCGGGACGTGCGCCGGGATGATCCTGCTCGACCGGGCCCACCTCGGCCTCGTCGACGTGGGCGTGGAGCGAAACGCCTACGGCCGCCAGCTCGCGAGCTTCGAAGCCGACCTCGAGCTCGCCGGCGAGTCGGAGCCGCTGCGGGGCGTCTTCATCCGCGCGCCGCGCGTGTCGGCCGTGGGGCCGGACGTCGAGGTGCTGGCAAGCCACGCGGGGGAGCCGGTGCTGCTGCGGCAGGGTCGCTTCCTGGTCGCGGCGTTCCATCCCGAGCTGACCGGCGACACGCGCGTGCACCAGAAGTTCATCGAGCTCGTTCGAGAGGAGCAGAGTGTCCGGGCATAGCAAGTGGTCGACGATCAAGCACAAGAAGGGCGCCGCCGACGCGAAGCGGGGCCAGCTCTTCACGAAGCTGTCGAAGGCGATCATCGTCGCGGCCAAGGAGGGTGGGGCGGATCCAGCCGCCAACCTCTCGCTCCAGAACGCGATCGAGAAGGCGAAGTCGTACTCGATGCCCAGGGACACGATCGAGCGTGCGATCGCCCGCGGCGCCGGCACCGACGCGGACGCGGCCGCGTACGAGACGATCGTCTACGAGGGCTACGGCCCCGACGGCGTCGCCGTGCTCGTCGAGGCGCTGACGGACAACCGCAACCGCACCGCCTCCGACGTGCGGCACACCTTCGCCAAGCACGGGGGCAGTCTGGGCGCCACCGGGGCGGTCGCGTGGCTCTTCGAGCGCCGCGGCATCGTGCTGGTCGACGGCGAGGGCGTCGACGAGGACGAGCTGACGCTCGCCGCGGCGGAGGGCGGAGCCGACGACGTGGAGCGTGACGGCTCCGTCTTCCAGGTCGCCTCCGCGCCAAAGGCGCTGGCAGCAGTGCGCGAGGCGATCGAAGCCGTTGGGATCGCGGTGCAGTCGGCCGAGCTGACGATGATCCCGAAGACGACGGTCGAGGTTGCCGAGGAAGGGTCCGCGAAGAAGCTGATCCGCCTGATCGAGGCGCTCGAGGACAACGACGACATTCAGGACGTCGCCGCGAACTTCGACATCCCCGAGCAGATCCTCGAGGCCGTCTCCGCCTGAGAATCACCCATTCGAGGGCGTGAGTCGCGCCCTGTGCGGCCGATGCCTCTAACCAGGCACAACACTAGGCGTCGTGCGGACACGCCGTCTCTGGGGAGGTTTTCAGGACGTGGCTTCGCACAGGCTCGCAACAAGGCATCGGAAAGACGGAGAGCGCGGCCAGGTGGTCGTGCTCGTGATCGTGCTGATGGTCGTCCTGCTCGGAATGGCCGCCCTCGTCATCGACCTCGGGTACGCCTACTACGCGCACCGCTCGCTGCAGGGCTCGGCCGACGCCGCCGCCCTCGCGGGCGCGCAGGAGCTGCCTGACGGCGCCAGGGCGAAGACCACCGCGCTGCAGTACAGCGCCAGCGCAGGCGCGAAGAACGAGCGCCGCGACCTGAACAACGTCACGACGACCGTGACGACGAGGTGCATCGCCTCCATCCCGGGGTGCGATCCCGCCGTCGCCGGCCAGGTGAACGCGGTCGTCGTGCTGGAGCAGGCGCCGACGAAGACGTTCTTCGCCGGGCTGTTCGGGATCGACGCGTTCAAGATCACGGCCCGCTCGACCGCGTGCTCGCCCTGCGGGCTGCAGCCGCTCGACATCATGATGGTGCTCGACCGCACCGGCTCGATGTGCCAGACCTCTTCCGGAGCGGCCGATCCCAACTGCACCGACTTGAAGAACGCGCAGGAGGGCATGCGCACATTTCTCGGCTTCCTCAGCCCGACGAGCCAGTGGGTCGGCCTCGCGGTCCTGCCGCCGGCGGCCGGGACGAGCGCCACGGCTC
This sequence comes from Gaiellaceae bacterium, assembly GCA_033858115.1. Taxonomy (GTDB): domain Bacteria; phylum Actinomycetota; class Thermoleophilia; order Gaiellales; family Gaiellaceae; genus Gaiellasilicea. The sequence continues at coordinate 10,746 of JAWVCV010000012.1, read as the reverse complement.
GCTGCGCCACGCCGCTCGAAGCGACGTACAACTCACGCGCGGCTGCCTACACGATCGTCGGCGTCAAGGAGGGCAACAACTACAAGAAGGCTGACGGCACGCTCGACACCAACTCGAAGCTCGTGTCGACCATCAACTGCCAGAAGGGGAATGGGCGCACCGCCTACGCGAACGCGCTCGAGGCCGCGCAGGCCGAACTGGAGGCAAACGGCCGCCCGAACGTGAAGAACGTGATCGTCTTCCTCTCCGACGGGGCAGCGAACATCGGGCCGGCCTATACGCCCGAGTATCCGGCCACGTCGCCCTACCGGACGCAGCCCTGTCACCAGGGCGTCTGGTCCGCCAACACGATCAAGAGCAAGGGAACGCTGATCTACTCGATCGGCTACGACCTGAACGCGAACGGAGGCGGCGCGAACAAGTGCACGTCCTACACGGGCGCGGACGAGGCTCCCGCGATCACGGCCTACCAGGCGATCCAGGGGATCGCGACGCAGCAGCCCGGGCGCCAGACGTTCTTCAACAAGCCGAGCGCCGGCGAGCTGAAGGGGATCTTCACCGACATCGCCGTCGACCTCGCGCGCGGAACCTCGGCGCTGATCGACGAGAGCGCGCAGTAGGACCAGCTTGCGCTAGCCGCCGATCGCGACCGGCTCGTTCACCTTGTCGAGCTCGAGGTCGAACGAGAAGCGCGCTCCGACGGCGTCCTTCCCCAGTGCTGCGCGCAGGTCCTGGGGCACGTCCGTCGCGAACGTGACGGCGAGTGAGAGCTTCCGCAGCAAGCGGTCCTCGTCGCCCGTGAGCAACTCGAAGCTCGAGTCCTCGACCGCCCGCTCCAGCTGATCCCGGTCGGCCGGCTCCAGCGGCCGCGTGCCGCCCGGTAGCCCGGCGAGGCCGGCCAGCCCGTTCATCGCGGCGACGACGTCCAAGCTGGCGGTGACCTTGTCCGTCCCTGCAGGTCCGTCCGACAGCTCGGGGTCGACGATCCAGTCCTGGAAGCGCAGGTCTTTCAGGCCTCCCTGACCGAGCAGCGAGCCGGAGGCGCGAAGCTGGGAGAGCTGCTGCTCGTCGAGGTCGGTGCGGCGGCCGGCGCGCTCGACCCAGCCACCCTCCTCGGTGAGGACGAGCCGCGCGCGGTCCTCGTTGCCATTCGCCCGCTGCGTGTAGGTGACGTCCGCCAGTGGCAGCTTGCCCTCGGGGGCGAGCTTGACCGGACCCCTGATCTCGTAGCCGTACCCGCCCCCGTTCTTCGGCTCGACCTCGACCGCCAGGGAGAGGACGCCGCTCTCGACCTTGGCGAGGTTCGCGGCCGTCTCCTCGAGTGCAGGACCCACCGGCCCGTGTGCGCCGCCGCAGCCCCCCAGCAGGAGCGTGCCGACGAGCATCGTGAGGGCTCGCCTCACGGCGTCGTCGTGGTCTCGGGCGGCGTCGTCTCGGTCGTGGTCGGTTGAGTCTCGGTCGTCGCCGGCTCCGTCATAGTGGTCGTCGTCGGGTCAGTCGTCGTCTGGGTCGTCTCCTCGGCGGGCGGCGCGGGTGGGGGCGCCGGCTGCTCCGTTTCGTCGGACTGCCGCTCGCTGTCGAGCCTCGCGCCGTCGTCGTCGTCGCTTCGGTGCCGCTTCGAGACGAGCTGCGTCTTCAACACGGTGCGCAACCGGGCGCCGAGCGCCTGTGTCTTCGCGTGGAACTCCTCCAGCGTGTACTCCTCACGCTTGAGCGCCTTGAACTCGCGGAGGATCTGCCGCAGCTCGCGCTCGCCCTGTCTCGTCAACCCGACCGAGGCGTCCTCGACGCCGATCACGAACTGGAAGGCGGTCGCGAACGTCTGGCAGAGGCTGCAGTTCTCGTTGACCGAGACGGCGTAGTTCTTCGGCGTCACCGTGCTCGGGGAGCCGACGATGAGGACGATCTGGATCGCGATCGCGGTGGTCCGGCAGTTCTCGCAGCTCGCGTAGGCGACGGCGGCGTTCTCGTTGTCGACGACGTCGCCGGTGACCTTCGTCAGCGAGAAGGCGAACTCGAAGAGGGAGGACCCGTCTTTCGTGTTGATCGCGACGGCTGCGTTGTCTCCGTCGTCTGATCCCGCGGCGGCATGGCCGGGCAAGCCGAGTACGACGGCGAGCGTCAGCAGGAGCAGGAGGAGGCGTCTTGAGCTCATGGTGTGGTCGTTGTCGTTGTCGTGGTTGTGGTGTTGGTCGTCGTTGTCGTGGTCGTGGTCGGTGTTGTCTCGGCAGGCACGGTTGTCGTCTCAGTTGGAACGGTCGACGTGGTGTCCGTGGGTACGGTCTCGGTCGAAGTGGTCGGCGTCGTGGCCGCCGGCTCGGTCTCGGACTGTGTCGTCGTCGGGGCTGTCGAGGCAGGGGCCGGGGCCGGTTCCTTCGGCTGTTGCGAAGGAAGCGGCGCCTTGCCCGAACGGACGGTCGGCGCGCCGCCGAGATCGCTCTCTCGCTGCTCGGTCAGCGCCGGTCGGCCGCTACGGACCGCGGCGAGCTGGGAGATGCCGCCCTGCACGGTGCCGCGCTCGCCCGGCTGCAGCGGCCGGTACTCGCCGTTCGGGTAGAGGACGTAGGCGGCCACCCCGACGATCGCCGCCGACGATGCGACCACGAAGGCGCGTCGGAGCGGCGCCCCCTCCGACCAGCTCCATGCGCCCGCGCCCATCCGCTGCGCGACGCGCCCGACGGAGTAGCCGATCCCGAGCACCGGCAGCACGAGCGCCGCCGACTGGACGACTCCCATCGCGATGTTCGTCGCGCCGCCCTCGCCGATCCGGTCCAACTGGAGGCCGAGCGAATCCCAGGCGGTGGCGAGCATGCGGGGCGAGTTGAAGATCATCATCCCGAAGACGAGCAACAACACCGGGATGAGGAAGAACACCCACGCGAGCGTCACGCGCCGCACCCACGGCTTCAGCTCCTCGACCGAGTCGTCCGCCTCTCTTCCCGGCACCGCGCTCTGCAGCGTCGGCTTGATCCGCGCGAACAGGTCGGGCACGCCCGTCAGGTCGCTGAGGATGTAGTAGCCGTCGAGGCGAAGGAACGGCAGCAGCTGCTGGAAGATCTGCATGTGCTGGACGAGGATCAGCACCAGCAGGGGCTCGAAGCCCGTCGCGAAGTAGGCGGCGGTCACGAGCAGCACGAACACGCAGTTGAAGTAGATGCCGCCCAGGTCGACGCGCAGCCGGCCCTTGCGGTCCAGGCGGTATGCGTCGGTGACGTCGGTGTAGAACGCCGGCCAGACGATGTAGATGCCGGCACCCATCACGCCCGGCTCGGCGCCGCCGTAGCGCGTAGCGGTCGCATGCCCGATCTCGTGCAGAGCGGTCGCGAGCACGACGAGCCCGAGCACCATCAGCAGCAGCACCGGGTTGTACGCCAGCTCGCGCAGCGGCTGGGCCACCCCGTGGAAGGCGAAGAACCAGATGTCGACGGCGACCAAGGCCCCGAGCACGAGCGCGATCCCGAGCGGGTGGAAGAGCGGGAGGAAGACCGTGGTAAGCGCGCGCGTCACAGACTTCGGCACGAGCGCGGCGCGAAACTTGAGCGCGAGGAGGGGATCCACCTTCGCCTGCTCTGGAGTCGATCCGTCCGCCTGCGCGACGACGCCGAGTGGCTTCAGCTTCTCCTCGACGAGGTACCGGACGTCCTCCGGCGGCAGGTCTCGCTGGACGCGCTCGGACAGCTCAGCGGCAAGCTCGTCGTAGCCGCGGCGGCCGTCGATCGCTTCCGCGAGCGCGTAGAGCAGCTTCGGCAGCTGCACCATCTGGCCGTCCGCGAGGCGGGCGATGTACGGCGCCTCCTTGAAGCCGGACTCCTGGTACTCGCCGACGAGCTCGATTCCCTCCGCGAGCTGCGGCGGCGTTTCGCCTGCGCTCGGCGGTCGGCGGACCTGTGTCGGTTCCTCGGTGGCGGTGATGACTCCTCCAGACGTGCCCAGAAAGTGAAGGGGCGGCCCGTGGCCGCCCCCCTTGACTGCTTCGACCTAGTTGCTCTGGTCGATGTCGACGTCCTGCGTCGCGTTTGCGTACGCGACCGAGTTGTCGGACAGGACGTTGGCGGCGACGGCGGCGTTCACCGGCGCTGCAAGGTTCGCGTTGATGAGCGACATCGCGGCCCGCTCGGGCAGCGGCTCGCCCGTGATCTCGTCGAGCTCCTCGCGGGTCAGCTTGCGATATTCATCGGACATGTGTGCTCCTCTCGTCGATTAGTTGCTCTGGTCGATGTGGGCCGTCTGGGTCGCGTTCGCGTAGGCGACCGAGTTGTCGCTGGCGACGTTCAACGCGGCGGCCAGGTTCACGGGAGCGGCGACGTTGGCATTGATCAGCGACATCGCTGCGCGTTCTGGCAGCGGCTCGCCGGCCAATTCGTCGAGCTCCTCACGGGTCAGCTTCCGATGCTCGGACATGGCTAGTTGGACTGGTCGATGTCGGCCGTCTGCTGTGCGTTGGCAATTGCAGCGGAGTTGTCGCTGAGGGCGTTGAGGGCGACGGCGGCGTTGATCGGCGCCGCGACGTTGGCGTTGATCAGCGACATGGCGGCGCGCTCGGGCAGCTCCTCACCTGCGAGCTCCTCGAGCTCCTCACGGCTCAGCTGGCGGTAATCGCTCATGTGTCCTCCTATTGGCTCTGGTCGATGGGCGTGTTCTGGGCGGCGTTCGCATAGGCGACCGCCCCGTCGGACAGGACGTTTGCGGCAACCGCCGCGTTGATCGGAATCGCGATGTTGGCGTTTACGAGCGACATCGCAGCGCGCTCGGGCAGTGCCTCTCCGGCGAGCTCGTCGAGCTCCTCCCGGGTCAGCTTTCGGTGGCTCTCGTCAGCCATTCAGTCTCCTCCTTCGTGGGTCGTCAGTCGTTGGGATTGAGATCGTCGGGCGGGAGCGTCGGGTCGGTTGGGATCGGGATCACTCCCGGCTTGGCCGTGACGATCGACATGACTTCCCGGGCCGGCAGGGGCTCCCCCTCGGTCTGCTCGAGCTCTTCCCTGCTGAGCTCTCGGTCGTACTCGGCCATGATTCCCCCTTCGATCGACTCTTACCCGTTACAACGGATAAGCGCGAGCGAGGGTTACGCGCGCTCGGCCGGACCGTCCTTTTGGCGTGGCTGCGGCTTCTCGCCCGCCGACGCCGTCTGCGTCGAGGACACCTTCGTGACCGCGCCGCGCTCGCCGACGTTGGCCGCGACGGTGGCGTTCACGTCCGCGTCGAGGTCGACGCCGCCGCCCCGCTGACGGATCCTGCGCTCGATCAGCTTGCGAATCTGCATGCCGGCGGCCTTCCCCGAGAAAAGGAGCCGAAACACGGGAGGAACGTCCGATCTCCCGCCTAACCTCTCCTCGTGAGAGTTCTCGGCATCGATCCAGGGACGGCTGCATGCGGGTACGGGATCGTCCAAGAAAGCGGAGGCCGTATCAGGGCACTCGACCACGGGTGGTGGCAAACACCCGCGCGGGAGCGCCCAGAGCTGCGCCTCAAGACGATCTTCGACCGAGTGCAGGCGCTCATTGCGGAGCACGCGCCGGACGCCGTCGCAGTGGAAGAGTCGTTCGTCGGAGCAGATGCCCGCACCGCGCTCTCCGTCGGGCAGGCTCGCGGGGTGGTGCTCGTCGCCGCCGCAACGGTCGGCGTCGAGTGCGTTGAGTACCCGCCCGCCCGTGTGAAGCAGGCCGTCTGCGGCTACGGCCGCGCCGAGAAGGCGCAGGTGCAGCGAATGGTGCGCGCGATCCTCGCGATGGAGTCGAACCCGACCCCGAACCACGCAGCCGACGCGCTCGCGGTCGCGATCTGCCACGCGCTCGCGCCGCCGCTCCTGCGGATCGCCGGTTGAGAGGAGCAGCATGATCTCGCGCCTGCGTGGGAAGCTCGCCGGCCGCACGGCCGACGGCTTCGTGCTCGACGTCAACGGTGTCGGCTACCTGCTGGCGGCGACGCCCGGCGCTGTGCGCGCCGCCGAAGGTGGGAGCGAGGCCGTCGTCGAGACCTATCTGCACGTGCGCGAGGATGCCTTGCAGCTCTACGGATTCGCCGACGCGGCCGAGCGCCAGCTCTTCCTGCACCTCCTGACGGTGGCGGGAATCGGCCCGAAGGTCGCCCTCGCGATCGTCTCGGGCTCGCCGGCCGCAGACTTGCGCCGCGCGATCGTGCTCCAGGATGCCGCGCGCTTCCAGGCGATCCCCGGCGTCGGCAAGAAGACCGCCGAACGGATCGTCCTCGAGCTGAAGGAGAAGCTCGGCGCCGAGGATCCCGTGCCGATCTCGAGCGCAGCCGGCACGTCTCCGCACACGACCGCGCGCGACGCGCTCGTCGAGCTCGGCTACACCCTTGTCGAGGCCGAGCAGGCGCTGGCGCCGATCGACCCGGAGCTACCCGCTGAAGAGCGAGTGCGGCAGGCGCTGAGGCAGGCGGCCTGATGAGCGCTGTCGCCGCCGAGGTGCTCGGGCCCGAGGAGGAAGAGCTCGAGCGCTCGCTCCGCCCCCGCAGGCTGGACGAGTTCGTCGGGCAGGAGGGCGTCAAGGAGCAGCTCGCAATCGCGCTGACGGCCGCGAAGGCGCGCGGCGAGGCGCTCGACCACGTCCTGCTTGTCGGGCCGCCGGGCCTCGGCAAGACCACCCTCGCGCAGATCATCCGCGAGGAGCTCGGCGTCGGCATCCGCACGGTGGCGGGGCCGGCCCTCGAGCGCAAGGGCGACATGGCGGCGATCCTCACCGGCCTCGAGACGCACGACGTGCTCTTCGTCGACGAGATCCACCGGATCAACCGCGCGATCGAGGAGATCCTCTATCCCGCGCTCGAGGACTTCCGGCTCGACATTATCGTCGGGCAGGGCCCAGCCGCGAGAACGCTGACGCTCGATCTGCCGCGGTTCACGCTCGTTGGCGCGACGACGCGCACCGGCTTGCTGACGACGCCGTTGCGCGACCGCTTCGGCCTCACCTTCCGTCTCGGCTACTACGAGCCGGACCAGCTGACCACGATCGTGCGGCGCTCGGCCGGGATCCTCGGCGTCGAGATCGAGGACGAGGCAGCGGTCGAGATCGCGCTCCGCTCGCGCGGCACGCCCCGGATCGCGAACCGCATCCTCCGCCGCGTCCGCGACGTCGCGGAGGTGCGCCACCAGGGCGCGATCACCTCGGCGATCGCCGGCGAGGCTCTCGACCTGATGGAGGTCGACGGCGAGGGGCTGGAAGGCACCGACCGGGAGCTGCTCAAGGCGATCGCGTTCAAGTTCGAAGGGGGGCCGGTCGGCCTCTCGACGCTCGCAGTGACGCTCGGCGAGGAGCCGGACACGATCGAGGACGTCTACGAGCCCTACCTGCTCCAGCTCGGCTTCCTCCAGCGCACTCCTCGCGGCCGTGTGATCACGAAGCTGGGACGTGCCCACGTCGGGGCTGTCCCTGCCGCGCCGTAACGGGAGCTGCAGGAGCAGATCCCGTTCGCGCAAGATCCCTGAAGTGTCGCTTCGCTCCGGTGGCTCACGTTCCGTGCTGAACCGGCGTTAGATTCGGGGCGTGGCCCACCCCGACCTCGCAGCGGAGCAGGCGTACGTCGACCACGCCCACGCGTGCCTCGAGCGGATGCGCGAGATCGTCGGCCGCGCCGCGGATGCGGCGGACGGAGAGGTGGCGCAGGCCGCGCTCGACGCCTGGGCGGCGAAGCGGCTCGCGACCTTCGAGGACGCCGAGCGCGGCCTCATGTTCGGTCGCCTCGACTTCGAGGCGGTCGCGCGCGCGCTCTATGTCGGCCGCCGCTGGGTGCACGACGACGAGGGCGAGCAGGTCGTCGTCAACTGGCAGGCGCCGGCGGCGCGCCCGTTCTACACCGCGACGCCGCAAGATCCACAGCGCGTCACCCTCCGCCGCCGTTTTCGCTCGCAGGGGCGCAAGCTCGTCGACATCGCCGACGAGGCGCTCGACGGGTCGACCCTGGACGGCGCCAGCGTCGGCGACTTTCTCCTCGAAGAGCTGGACCGCAGCCGGGACACCCACATGCGCGACATCGTCGCCACGATCCAGGCGGATCAGTACCGGCTGATCACCCGCGAGCCCGACCGGCCGCTGGTGATCCAGGGCGGCCCGGGTACCGGCAAGACGGCGGTGGGCCTCCACCGCGCGTCCTGGCTGATCTACACCGAGCGCGAGAAGCATTCCCGCAGCCGGGTGCTGGTCGTCGGCCCGAACCGCACCTTCATGGAGTACGTCTCGCACGTGCTGCCGGCGCTCGGCGAGGGCAGCGTCGAGCAGCTGGCCGTCAGCGAGCTCGTCGCCGGCATCGAGGTGACGCTCCGCGAGGCGCCGCCGGTGGCGCGCCTGAAAGCGGACCCGCGGCTGGCAGAGGTGATCGCGCGCGGGGTGGAGCTGCGCCTGGTTGCCGAGCCGGAGGAGCTGATCCTGAAGCTCGTGGGCGAGTACATCCGCGTCCGCGTCCGTGAGCAGCAGCGTCTGCTCGAGGATATCCGCGAGCAACACGGGTCGACGGCAGCCGGGCGCGAGCGCTTCCGGATGGCGATCGTTCGGACCTTCTACGCCGAGTACGGCCGGATCCTCGGGGGCGGCGCGATCCGGGACGGCGAGGAGATCGAAAAGGCCTTGCGCTCGAGCGGCCACCTCAGCCGCGTCGTCGACCGCGCCTGGCCGCCGCTGACACCGGAGCAGCTCGTGCGCTCGCTCTTCACGACGCCCGCGTTCCTCGCCGAGGCGGCAGACGACATTCTCGACGAGGGCGAGCAGCAACTGCTCCGCCGGCGTGGCGCGGGGTGGACCGACGCGGACGTCCCGTTGCTCGACGAGGCGCACGCCCTCGTCGGCGAGCCGGCCCGCACATATGACCATCTGGTCGTGGACGAGGCGCAGGACCTGACCCCGATGCAGCTGCGGATGATCGCCCGACGAGCGCGAGGCGGCGCGTTGACCGTCCTCGGCGACGTCGCCCAGGGCACGGGCGCCGTCACCTACGAGAGCTGGGACGAGGTTCTGCCGCATCTGCCGCGCGGCGCCGAGGCCGAGATCGCCGAGCTGCGGCACGCCTACCGCGTGCCGCGTGAGATCATGGACCTGGCCCTGCCGCTGCTCGACACGATCGCCCCGCTGATCGAGCGGCCGCTTGCCCACCGCGTCGGTGGCGCCGAGCCGAGGCTCCGCCAGGTGCCGGAGGAGGCGCTGCTACGCGAGGCGTATCACGCGGCCGCGGCGCTGGCGCGCGAGGACGGGCTCGTGGCGCTGATCGTCCCTGACGAGCTCGTGGAGCCGGCCCTCACGCACGAGAGCGCCTTTGAGGGCATCCCGCTGCTGACGCCGCGTGCCGCGAAGGGCCTGGAGTTCGACCATGTGATCGTGGTCGAGCCCGCGCTGATCGCGGAGCGGGAGCAGGGTTCGCGGGAGCTGTACGTGGCGCTGACGCGGCCGACGACGACGCTCGTCGTCATCCACGCCAGGCCGCTGCCCAACGAGCTGGCCTCGCGGTCCAGCTGAGCAGCCGCGGCCCGAGGGCGAGCGCGACGATGTCGAACCAGACATAGCCCGACGCGACGCCGCTGGGAGGGTTCCCCTGTGGGACGCTCGTCCCCGGGATCACCGTCGCCCATTCCCAGGTGCCGACCGCCGTGCCGTAGAGCTCGAGCCAGGCGACGACCAGGAAGACACCGGCGTAGACCTCGGGCGCGCGGCCTCGCACCAAGTAGATCGCGAGCAGCCCGGCTCCGATTGCGCCGCCGACGTCGCTCCGTGGCAGGACGGTCATCCCCGCGAGCCCCCAGGCGAGAACGGCGACGAGCGCGAAGCGGACGAGCAGCTCTTTGCGGGGCGCCGCCCAGGCCGCGAGTGAGACGCCGGCCAGGTACACGAGCCCGTGGCACGGCGGTACGAACGAGGGCAGGTTCTCGAGCCGGTAGGTGTAGACGCCCCAGACGATCGAGCCGACGACCTCGGCGCAGGTTGCGACCACCACCACGACGAGCGCCTGCGCGCGCAGCAGCGGGGGGATCCCCCGCATGGCCACCGCAAGTGCGATCCACGCTGCCAGTCCGAGCACCAGCTGCACGCGGGAGTCCACCTGGGTGTCGACGGCGAGCAGCGCGCCGATGAACCCCAGGATCGCAAGCGCGCGACTCAACGCCTGAATTGAAGCTCGTGCCACGAGGGCACGGGCGCGAGCTCGAGCAGCGCGCGGCCGCCGCGCGGCTCCGCGTAGCCGAAGTCGGCGCTCTCCTCGTCCCAGGTGACCTCGAGGAGGCCCTCCTTGACCCGATGGTCGAGCCAGGCCCCCCGGAAGACGAGCTTCCGCAGCCAGTAGACGAGCGACTCGCCCTCCAGGAGGCCGACCCGCTCCCAGTGGCGCACCAGGTATCGGCCTAGTGGGCTGCGGGCGTCCGCGATCCGGCCGTCGGCCGCGAGCTCGACCAGGTCTGCGGTCTCCTCGTCGTCGAGGTCGTTGGAGCCAATCAGCCCCAGCCGCACGGCGGCGGCGGTGATTCGCTCCTCGAAGTCGTTGGCGTTGAAGCCGAAGCGGTAGCCGAGAAACTCGACCACGTACTCGTCTCCGGACGCGTAGTTCGGCTCGCTCATGTGCCTTAAGGGTACCCTCGCCCCGTGGACCGAAAGCTCGTAGTTCCGATGATCTTGCTCGTGCTGGCGATCTGGCTCCTCGGCGCCTGGGTGACGAAGTTCTCGCTCGAGGAGATGGCGATCTACACGCCGGTCGCAGTCGCCGCCGTCGGCGCGCTTGCCGGCGTGATCCTGCTCTGGGTGAAGATCGTGCG
>JAWVCV010000011.1:0-2702 GCA_033858115.1 Gaiellaceae bacterium | reverse complement strand
CGCCGTTCCGCGGCGATCAAGTGCGACGTCACCGACCGCGAGCAGGTGCAGGAGACGGTCGCGCGGGTCGTAGAGGAGTTCGGCTCGGTCGACATCCTGATCAACAACGCCGGCACGCTCGATCACGTCGGCCAGTTCCACGATCAGAACCCCGAGCTCTGGGAGCGCGACCTCCGCGTCAACCTGACCGGCGGCTTCAACTGCGCGCAGGCGGTCTGGCCGCACATGAAGGAGCGTGAGTGGGGGCGGATCGTCAACATGGCCTCGGTCGCGGGCACCCTCGGCGGCTTCGGCCAGGCCAGCTACTCGACGACGAAGGCGGGGATCCTCGGCCTGAGCCGGACGCTGGCGATGGAGGGCGGCCGCTACGGGATCACCTGCAACGCGATCGTGCCCGGGATCATCGGCACGGAGGCCTTCCACTTCGCGAACCCGGCGATGAACGAGCGGATCGCGAATCGGACGGTGTTCAAGCGCCCGGGCGAGCCAGAGGACATCGCGAACGCGATCTGCTTCCTCTGCTCCGACCTGGCGAACTACATCACGGGCGTCCAGCTCAATGTGAGCGGCGGCGTGGAGCTGTTTGTCTTCTAGCCTCGGCGGCGGGATCGGCTTCGACCTCTCGGCCGAGCAGCAGGCGCTGCGCGACCTCGCGCACGATTTTGCCGAGAAGGAACTGAGGCCGATCGCGCGGGAGTGGGACGAGCGGGAGGACTGCCCACGGGAGCTGCTCGGCAGGGCGGCGGCCCTCGGGCTGACCTCGCACGCGATCCCGAGCGAGTACGGGGGCGGCGGCGTCTCGGCCGTGACGTCGAGCCTGATCGCAGAGGAGCTCTCGTGGGGCTGCGCCGGCCTGTCCGCGCCGATCGGGGCGACGATGTTCCCGGTGCGACCGCTGCTGCGCTCGGGCACCGAGGAGCAGAAACGGCGCTGGCTGCCGCGTCTCGCCGCCGAGGAGGGTTGCCTCGCGGCGATCGCCTTCACCGAGCCGGGCGCCGGATCCGACGTGGCGGGAATCGAGGCGACGGCCCGGCGCGAGGGCGAGGACTACGTCTTGGGCGGCGAGAAGTGCTACGTCACGAACGGCGGCATCGCGGAGCTGACGATCGTGTTCGCCAAGCTCGATGGCGCGATCACGGCTTTCCTGCTCGAGGCCGGCGACCCGGGTGTGAGCGCCGGCCGGAAGGAGCCGAAGCTGGGCCTCCGCGCCTCGTACACGGGGTCGATCCTGCTCGACGAGGCGCGAATCCCGGCCGAGCGCCTGCTCGGCGAGGAGGGAGGAGGCTTGGCGATCGCGCTCGACTTCTTCATGCACTCGCGGCCGCAAGTGGCCGCCTCGGCAGTCGGGATCGCGCGAGCCGCCTTCGAGTACGCGACCGCCTATGCCAACGAGCGACGCGCCTTCGGGAAGCCGCTGATCGCGAAGCAGGGCGTCTCGTTCAAGCTCGCCGACATGGCGATGCAGGTCGAGGCGGCGCGACTGCTCGTCTGGCGGGCCGCGGCGGCGCTCGATGCGGGGGAGGACGCCGGCTTGCTCGGCTCCTACGCGAAGGCCTTTGCCGGCGACGTCGCGATGAGCATCGCGACCGACGCCGTCCAGGTGCTCGGCGGCGCCGGGATCATGCGCGACCACCCGGTGGAGAAGTGGATGCGCGACGCGAAGGTCATGCAGATCGTCGAGGGCACCTCGGAGATCCAGCGGCACGTGATCGCTCAGTATCTGCGTCGCTAACCAGATCTTTACCTGGGCTGCCCTGGCGCCGACCTTGGCCGCGGCTACACTGAGCGGCCTCGTGGGGGTTGATGCGACATCCGTTCGCGGCGGTTCACCGACCGCGCGCTCGACGCGTGTCGTCGCCCGCTGGACGCTCGTCACGGCCGCTCTGCTCGCAGTCCTCGTCGCGCTCGTCGGCCTCGCGTTCGCCGGCTCGACGGCGCGCCTCGCCGACGGCGTCACGATCGCAGGCGTCGAGGTGGGCGGGCTGACGATGAGCGAGGCGCGCACGCTGCTCGAGCAGCGATTCCAGCAGGTGGCCCACGAGCCGATCGTGTTCACCGCGGGCGACGACCAGTTTCCGATCAAGGCCACGACGCTCGGCGTCGAGGCCGACTGGTCGGCCGCGCTCGAGACGGCCACGCGCGAGGGTGAGGGCTTCGGCCCGGTCCGCGGCTTCAAGCGTCTCCAGGCGCGCTTCTTCGGCGAGGAGGTGATGCCGCCGGTTCAGGCCTATGAGGCCGCGCTCGACTTCAAGCTCGCCTCGCTCGCCAAGGACATCGACCGCGCGCACGTCGAGGCGAAGCTCGTCCGGCGCGGGCTCGGGGTCGAGGTCGTTCCCGGCCAGAGCGGGCTCAAGCTCGAGCGCGAGGCCGCCGCCGCGACGATCGCTCGCTCGCTCGCCCGGCTGGACCGAGGCGCCCCGGTCGCGCTGCCGGTGACGACCGACCCGGTCGAGGTGACCGCGGCCGACCTTGCCGTAGCCCGCCGGCAGGCCGAGACGGCGCTCTCGGCGCCGGTGCGGCTGCAGTACGAGGGAACACGCTGGAAGCTCCCGCGCTGGCGCATGGCCGAGCTGCTCTCCTTGCCGAGCGACGGCTCGACCGCATTGGCGATCGAGGGGCCGGGGGCCGACGCCTGGTTCGGCAAGCTGCGCAAGAGGATCGAGCATGCGCCGGTCGACGCCGGCTTCGCAGTCAAGCCTGGC
>JAWVCV010000010.1:0-4347 GCA_033858115.1 Gaiellaceae bacterium | reverse complement strand
GGCGTCAGCGAGGCGATCTACCTCAACGACCCGGACGGGAACGGCGTCGAGCTCTACCGCGACCGGCCGCGCGAGGAGTGGCCGCAAGCCGCGGACGGGAGCCTGTCGATGATCCTCGAGCCGCTCGACCTGAACGCGCTCCTCACCGAGGCGCCGCAGCGTGCCTAGGGGCTACATGGAAGGGCCGGCGGCCGAGGAGGCCGAGCGCCGGCTGGACGAGCTCGAGCGCGGCGTCGAGGAAGTGCCGGAGGAGCGGCTCGCCGTCTTCGGCAGCACGGCCGCGGAACCGGAGAAGCATTTCATCGGCTGGCGCGACGACGTCGATCCGGACGCGCTCTTCGCCGCGGGCGAGGCGTGGGGCATCTCCGTGGTCCGGCGCCCCGCGTAGTAAAACTAGGGCATGGCGAAAGCCGTCGAGCAGCTGGACCGCGTCATCATCCGCTTCGCGGGCGATTCGGGCGACGGCATGCAGCTGACGGGGGATCGCTTCACGAGCGAGACGGCGATGATGGGCAACGACCTCGCGACGCTGCCGGACTTCCCCGCCGAGATCCGCGCGCCGGCAGGGTCGCTGCCGGGAGTCTCCGGCTTCCAGCTCCACTTCGCCGACCACGACATCCTCACGCCCGGCGACGCGCCGAACGTGCTCGTCGCGATGAACCCGGCCGCGCTGAAGACGAACCTCGGCGACCTCCCCAAGGGCGGGACGCTGATCGTCGACACCGACACGTTCAAGGAGCGCAACCTGCAGAAGGCCGGCTACACGGTCAGCCCGCTCGAGGACGGCTCGCTCGACGGCTACCACCTGCACGAGGTCGCGCTGACCTCGATGACGGTGGAGGCGCTGAAGGGGATCGAGGGGATCACTCCGCGCGAGGCCGAGCGCTCGAAGAACTTCTTCGCGCTCGGGCTGATGAGCTGGCTCTACCACCGGCCCACCGAGGGCACGCTCGACTTCATCGAGAAGAAGTTCGGCAAGCGGCCGGAGATCGCGCAGGCGAACGCGACCGCATTCAAGACCGGCTACGCCTATGGCGAGACCTCCGAGGACTTCGCGGTCAGCTACGAGATCGCGCCGGCGAAGCTGCAGCCGGGCCTCTACCGGCAGATCACGGGCAACACCGCGCTCGCCTACGGGCTGATCGCGGCGGCGAAGCTCTCCGGGCTCGAGCTCTTCCTCGGCGCCTACCCGATCACCCCGGCCAGCTCGATCCTGGAGGAGCTCGCGAGCCACAAGTCGTTCGGCGTCCGCACCTTCCAGGCCGAGGACGAGATCGCGGCCGCCGGTGCGGCGCTCGGCGCGGCTTTCGGCGGCTCGCTCGGCGTCACCACCTCCGCTGGGCCCGGGATCGTGCTGAAGCAGGAGACGATCGGGCTCGGGATCATGCTGGAGCTGCCGCTGCTGATCCTCGACATCCAGCGCGCCGGCCCGTCCACCGGGATGCCGACGAAGCCGGAGCAGGCCGACCTGCTGATGGTGATGTTCGGGCGCAACTCGGAGAGCCCGGTGCCGGTGCTGGCGGCGTCGACGCCCTCGCAGTGCTTCCATGCGGCGATCGAGGCGGCGCGGATCGCGCTCAAGTACCGTACGCCCGTCTACCTGCTCTCCGACGCCTACCTTGCGAACGGCTCCGAGCCGTGGCTGATCCCGAACGTCGACGAGCTGCCCGACATCTCGACCGAGTTCGCGACCGCGGACGGGACGGAGTTCATGCCCTACGCGCGCGACCCGCAGACGCTCGCGCGGCCGTGGGCGATCCCCGGCGTGCCCGGTCTCGAGCATCGGATCGGCGGGCTCGAGAAGGCCGACGTGACCGGCTCGATCTCCTACGACCCCGACAACCACGACCTGATGACGCGCCTGCGAGCCGCCAAGGTGGCCGGGATCGCGAACGACATCCCGCTGCTCGAGGTCGACGACCCGAGCGGCGAGGCCGACACGCTCGTGCTCGGCTGGGGCTCGACCTACGGGCCGATCGGCGCCGGCGTCCGCCGGGTGCGGGCCTCGGGGCTCAACGTCGCCCGTGCGCACCTCCACTACCTGAACCCGTTTCCGCGCAACACGGGCGAGGTGCTGCGCAGCTACGACAAGATCCTGATCCCGGAGATGAACCTCGGCCAGCTGCTCAAGCTCGTGCGCGCCGAGTTCCTCGTCGACGCCGTCGGCTACAACCGGGTGCGCGGCCTGCCGTTCAAGGCGGCCGAGCTGGAAGAGGCGATCACGGCGCTGGTGGAGCAATGAGGCCGAAGAAGAAGACGCCGGACCGGCGCGGCGTGCTGCTGAAGGAGCAGCCGTTCACGTTCCGGCAGCGCAAGGACGGCTCGATTGCGATCTTCTGGAACAAGCGGCCGGCGACGGTGCTCACCGGGAAGCTCGCGGAGAACTTCCTCGCCGCAGCTCCCGAGTGCAGCGGCCAGGAGCTGCAGCTGCTGATGGCGAAGGCGACGGGCAACTTCAAGCGCGGCAACGAGCGGAGAGGGAGATGAGCGAAGGCAACGGCAACCTCGTGCAGCTGACGGCGAAGGACTTCAAGTCCGACCAGGAGGTGCGCTGGTGCCCGGGCTGCGGCGACTACGCGATCCTGAATGCCGTCCAGTCGTTCATGCCCGAGCTCGGACTCTCGCGCGAGCAGATCGTCTTCGTCTCCGGGATCGGCTGCGCCGCGCGCTTCCCGTACTACATGCAGACCTACGGGATGCACTCGATCCACGGCCGCGCGCCGGCGATCGCGACCGGGCTGTCGGTGTCCCGTCCGGACCTGTCTGTCTGGGTCGTGACCGGTGACGGCGACTCGATGTCGATCGGCGGCAACCATCTGATCCACGCGCTGCGCCGGAACGTGAACCTGAAGATCCTGATGTTCAACAACCAGATCTACGGGCTGACGAAGGGCCAGTACTCGCCGACGTCGGAGTTGGGGAAGGTGACGAAGTCGACGCCGATGGGCTCGCTCGACCAGCCGTTCAACCCGCTGTCGCTGGCGATCGGCGCCGAGGCGACGTTCGTCGCGCGCGCGATCGACACCGACAAGAAGGAGCTGACCGAGGTCCTGAGGGCGGCGGCGCACCACAGGGGCAGCGCCTTCGTCGAGATCTACCAGAACTGCAACATCTACAACGACGGCGCCTTCGACTTCGTTCGCGAGCAGAAGGAGAACCGGCTCTACCTCCGCCACGGCGAGCCGATCGTGTGGGGGGACAAGGGGGTGCGACTGCTGCCGGACGGGTCGCCGGAGGTCGTGAGCGCGTCAGAACCTGGGCTGCTCGTGCATGACGCGCATGCGCACGAGCCGGCGCACGCGTTCGCTCTGTCCCGGATGACCCAGACGGCGATCGGCGCCACCCCGATGGGCGTCTTCCGCTCGGTCGAGCGCCCGGTCTACGACGAGCTGATGGCGGAGCAGATCAACGTCGCGAAGGCCAAGGGCGCGGGTGAGCTCACCGTGTTGCTGGGTAGCGGCGATACCTGGACGATCTAGTTGCGCTAGCCGTGGCGGTGCAGGCATCGCGCCGCTCTCTCTCCGTGTAGACGCAACGCAACGAAACTCGCCGCTGTTCTGCCTTCCGAGCGTAAGCACGCTCGCCTGAGCCAGCGTTTGGGAATGTCCCCTGAGCTCCGGGCGGGCTCAGATGGCCGTGCCCGCTACATTCCGAATGTGATTCGGTCAGGTAGAGCCGGTATCGCAGTCATTGCGCTCGGGGCTGTGGTCGGAGGCCTCGCGTTTCTGATGCTGGTTCTGAAACTCTTCGCCGTGGCGGCGATTCTGACGGGCGTGTGGCTCGCTGTCATGGTCGTCGCGTCCATCTTGATGCTCCGCGCCGACCCGGCTCAACTCGAGGAACGGTCCCGAGCGAATCAGCGCTGGGTGGACGCCTGGGCTCGTGGGATGGGGAGAGCATCAGGCGGGTGGGATCCCCGCCCGCCGACGGACAAGAAGTAGCGACGGGTGGCTGAGCGTGCGGTATGAATCGGCCGAGGGCGATGTTTCCGCTCGCCTGGGCCAGCGTTGGGGGAATGTCCCCCGAGGGAAGGATGATCTTCACGGCTCACGCACCGCGATCGTGACGCTTCTTCTTTAAGTCCAGCGTCCGGGGCTAGCGAACGAGAGCGTAAATCAGTAGGCCCAAGAGGATCAGCACACCGATCAACGGGAACCAACATGGTGTCTGCGGCCTGAACGCCGGGTGCATCGGGTCGTTCTGCATCTGCGCGGCATTATCGCGATTCAGACTGACCCAGTACCAAGCCTGGGGCCGGCGTTCGGGAATGTCCCCTGACGTTCGATCTACGATCCGATCATCGGCCGCGACCCGCTCAAGATTCCTCGGTGGTCCCGCTGGTACTGC
>JAWVCV010000009.1:0-4317 GCA_033858115.1 Gaiellaceae bacterium | reverse complement strand
AGGAGCGCGCGCAGCGGCTGACGGAGGAGTTCAAGCTCGGCGAGTGCCATGCGGGGCGGTACGAGACGTCCCTCGTGCTCGCGCAGGCGCCCGAGCTGGTCGACCGCGAGGCGATGGCGCGGCTCGACTACGTCCCCGTGAGCCTGCCGAGGGTGATCGCCGCCGGGATGAAGGACTTCCGGGAGATGGGGCTCGCGCAGGCCTACTGCGGCGCGCCTGCCGAGGCGACCGCTGCGGAGGGCGAAGCGACCTATGAGCAGCTCGCGGACATGACGATCGAGCTCGTTCGCGCGCTCGTCGCCGGCACCGGCGGCCGGGACAAGTCGGGGCTGTTCGGCCGTGTCTAGCGCGAGCCTGACGGTGGATCCCGTCACCTTCGAGATCATTCGTCACAAGCTCTACAGCGTCATGGACGAGGCGATCATCGCGCTCGAGAACGTCTCGGGATCGCCGATCACGAACGAGGGCCACGACCTGATGGCTTCGCTCTACAAGGCGGACGGCGGCCTGATGGTGGGCGGCGTCGGGTTCCTCCACCATCTGACGAGCGCGGCGCAGGCGGTCAAGCACATCCTCGCCACGTACTCCGACGATCCGGGGATCAACGAGGACGACGTCTACTTCCTGAACGACTCCTACACGGCTGCGCTGCACCCGCCGGACGTGTACCTGATCTCGCCGATCCATTTCGAGGGCCGGCTCACGGGCTTCGCCGCCAACTTCGTGCACGTGACGGACATCGGCGCGATCGACCCCGGCGGCTTCTCGCCCAGCGCGCGCGACAACTACCAGGAGGGCTTCCAGTCCAAGGGCCTGAAGCTCGTCGAGGGCGGGCGCATGCGCCGAGACGTCCTCGACACGTTCCTGAACATGGTCCGTGACCCGGGCATGACGCAGCTCGACCTGAAGTCGCAGCTCGCCGCGAACCACGTCGCGAAGCAGCGGATGCTCGAGCTGTACGCCGACTACGGCGTCGACGTCGTCGAGGCGGTCTCGGAGGAGCTGATCCGGCAGTCCGAGCAGCTCGTGCGCAGCCGGCTCTCGGAGCTCCCGGACGGCGAGTGGCGTGTGCGCGAGTACATCGACATGCCCGGCGCGAACGCCAAGGTCGAGCTGACCGCGATCAAAGAGGGCGACACTCTCACCTACGACTTCACCGGGTCGAGCCCGCAGGTCGAGCTCGGGGTCAACTGCTCGTACTGGGCGACCTGGGGCGGCCTCTTCGCGCCGATCTTCCCGCTGCTCGCCTGGGACGTGACGTGGAACGAGGGGGTGACGAGGCCGATCAGGCTGATCGCGCCCGAGGGGACGATCGTGAACTGCATCCGGCCGGCGCCGATCTCGATCGCGACGGTGGGAACGATCCAGATCGTCAACAACCTCTCGACGCTCGTGCTCTCCAAGCTCTTCGGGGCCAGCGAGCGCCACGCGCGGCGCCCGACCGCGGTCTGGCACGGCAGCCACGCGCACGTCGAGACGCACGGCTTCACGGCCGAAGGCGAGTTCTTCGTCGCCCCGCTCACCGACACGTTCTGCGGCGCCGCCGGCGCGCGCGCCTTCGCCGACGGCGTCGACATGGGCGGCGAGATCCCGAACATCGTCTCGCGCTGGGCGAATGCCGAGAGCCAGGAGCTGAACACGCCGATCCGCTACCTCTTCCGCCGGGCGGTGCCCGACTCGGGCGGCCCGGGCAAGTACCGCGGCGGCGTCTGCCACGAGTACGCCTTCACGCCGAACGGAGCGCACGAGGTCGGGCTCGTGCTCTTCGGCAAGGGCACCCGCGCGCCGATGAGCCTCGGCATCTTCGGCGGCTACCCGGGCTGCAACGTGGGCTACACGACCTTCCGGCAGGCGAACGTCGGCGAGCTGCCGGACCGCTTCGACGAGCTCCGCGGCTCGGAGCAGTTCGATCAGTTCTGGGGCATGCTCGACCTCCACGAGGGCGACGTCCAGTACGTCCGCTTCATGGGCGGCGGCGGCTACGGCGACCCGCTCGACCGCGACCCGGAGCTCGTGCTCGAGGACGTGCTCGCCGGCCTCGTGACCGACGGCCCCGCCCGCGACATCTACGGCGTCGTGATCACCACGGGCGCGGTCGACCGCGACGCGACGCGGAGCCGGCGGCGCGAGCTGCGCGCCGAGCGGCTCGGCCGGCCCTGCGACGGCGCCGACGAGAGGGTCGACGTTCCGCGCACCGGCAAACGGCTCGCGGAGTACCTCCAGCGCACAGCCGGTGACGCCACGCAGTGCACGTGGTGCGGCACCGAGGTCGCTCCGGCGGGGACGGACTGGAAAGACCACGCCGTCCTGCGCCGCCTGCCCGTCGAGAAGACAGGCCCGAACCGCACCGCCTCGGGCGAGTTCGTCCTGATCGAGGCCTTTTGCCCCGGCTGCGCGACGCTTCTCGACGCGGAGCTCGCCGCCTGCGACGACCCGCCCCGCCACGACCGCGTGCGGAGCTGGCCCGACGCGTGATCCGGCACGAAGACATCCCACGCGACTTCAACCTCGCGAGCTGGTTCCTCGACCGCAACGTCGAGGAGGGCCGCGGCGACCGCGTGGCGCTCCGCGGCGATGCGACCGTGTCCTATCGCGAGCTGGCGTCGCTGCAGAACCGCGCGGGCAACGTGCTGCTCGACCTCGGCGTGCGGCCCGAGGACCGCGTCTTGCTCGCGCTCTCCGACGGCCCGGAGTTCGTCGCGTGCTGGTACGCGGCCTCGAAAGTGGGCGCAGTCGTCGCCGAGGCGTACACGTTCCTCCCGGCGAAGGACTACGCCTACTACCTGCGCTATTCGCGGGCCCGGGTGGTGATCGTCGACGAGACGACGCTCGCACCCGTGCGCGAGGCCGTGCGCGGGCTCGCGCAGGCGCCCTCGATCCTCGTCGTCGGCACCGACGCCGGACCCGGGGAGACCTCCTTCGGGGACGCGGCCGCCGCCGCCTCGGACGTGCTCGACGCAGCCGACACGGGGAAGGACGACCCGGCGCTGTGGAAGTTCACGACGGGCTCGACCGGCGCGCCGAAGGCCGTCTGCCATCTCATGCACGACGCCCTGATCTCGCACGAGAGCTTCGCGGTCGACGTGGCCGGCTATACCGAGGACGACGTCGTGCTGCCTGTGCCGAAGCTCTTCTTCGGCTATGCGCGTGACGCGGCAACGCTCTTCACGTTCGGCGTCGGAGCGTCCGGAATCGTCTTCTCGGAGCGCTCGACGCCGGAGCTGCTGTTCGACCTGATCGAGCGTCACCGGCCGACGATCATGGTGCAGGTGCCGACGATGATGAGCGCGATGCTCGAGCATCCGGGCGCCGCCGAGCGCGACCTGTCGTCGCTGCGGCTCTGCCTCTCGTCGGGCGAGGCGCTCCCGCAGGAGGTGCATCGCCGCTGGCTCGACACCTACGGCGTCGAGGTGCTGGAGGGCGTCGGCTCGTCCGAGCTGTACCACATCTATCTCTCGAATCGCCCCGGCCGCGCGCGTCCCGGCAGCGTCGGTGAGCTCGTGCCCGGCTACGAGGCGAAGCTGCTCGACGACCAGCAACGGCCCGTTCCGGACGGCGAGCCGGGCGAGCTCTGGATGTCGGGCGAGAGCGCCGGCCTCTGCTACTGGGGCGACCACGAGCGCTCGAAGCAGACCTTCCACGGGGACACCGTCCGCACCGGCGACCTCTTCGTGCGCGATGTCGACGGCTTCTACTGGTACCGCGGCCGGGCCGACGACCTGCTCAAGGTCGGCGGGATCTGGGTGGCGCCTCTCGAGGTCGAGAACTGCCTGCTGGGGCACCCGGCGGTCGCCGAGGTCGCCGTTGTCGGCTACGAGGAGGGAGGCCTGACCCTTCCGGTTGCGTTCGTCGTCCTGCGTGACGGCCACGAGGCCGAGATGCGCGAGTTGCAGGACTTCGTGCGCTCGGAGCTCTCGCCGCACAAGTACCCGCGCGACGTTCGCTTCGTGCCCGAGCTCCCGAAGACCGCGTCGGGGAAGGTCGACCGGAAGTCCCTCGGGAGCCGTCAGGAGGTTCGCGCCTGATGGAATACGTGGTCGGGATCGACATCGGCGGCACCTGCACCGACTGTGTCGTCGTGGGCGAGAACGGCGACGTGACGCTTGGGAAGGCGTTCTCGACGCCTCCCGACTTCTCGGGCGGGATCCAGGACGCGCTGGGCACGGCCGCGCAGCAGCTCGGCACCGACGTCGGGACGATCCTCGCGAGCACCCGGCTCTTCCTGCACTCGACCACGGTCGCGGAGAACGCGGTCGTGGACGGGACCCTCGCCAAGGCCGGCATCGTGACGACGCGCGGCTTCGAGGACACGCTCTT
>JAWVCV010000008.1:0-4360 GCA_033858115.1 Gaiellaceae bacterium | reverse complement strand
GCCACCGACGTCGCAGCCCGCGGCCTCGACCTCGACGACATCACGCACGTGATCAACTTCGATCCGCCCGAGGAGCACACCGCCTACGTCCATCGCGTCGGCCGCACCGGCCGCGCAGGACGGAACGGGACGGGCGTCACGCTCGTCCTCCCGGAGCAGCAGGCAGAGGTCAGCCATGTCGCACGGATGCTCGGGCACACCGAGACGTTCGTGAGCCAGGGCATGACCGTCGCGCCACCGCGCCTCGTCTACCAGTCGAAGCGCCGCAACTCCAAGTGGGGCCCCTCCCGGCCCCGCCGCAAGATCTAGCTCAGTCTTCCTGGGCTTCACCCCCGCGCGACGCCCTCTTCGGGTGCGCGCGGGGGCACTCGCATGCTCCGGATAGATTCCGGCAATGGACGCCGCCGACCGTTCCGAGATCGCCGACCCCTCGCTCGCCGCCGAAGGCGAGCAGCGGATCCGCTGGGTCGCGAAGCACTCGCCGGTGCTGAACCGGCTGGCGCGGGAGCGGCTCGCCGACGGCGCGCTGCATGGACGCCGCGTCGCGGTGGTCGTCCACCTGGAGGCGAAGACGGCGTATCTCGCCACGCTGCTCGCCGACGCCGGCGCGCAGGTCGTCGCGTCGGGCTCGAATCCGGGCTCGACCCAGGACTCGATCTGCGCGGCGCTGGTCGCCCGGGGGATCGAGGTGCACGCGCGACACGGAGCGTCTCGGGAGCAGTTCGACGCCGACCTGCTCGCAGTCGCCGACACGGAGCCCGACCTCATCGTCGACGACGGCGCCGAGTTGACGGCGCGGGTCGTCGAGCACCGGCCCGAGGTCGCCGCAGGGCTCGCCGGCGTCACCGAGGAGACGACGACCGGCGTCGCGCGGCTGCGGGCAATGGAATCGGCTGGGATGCTCACCTTCCCGGCGATCGCGGCAAACGACGCGCTCTGCAAGCACCTCTTCGACAACCGGTACGGGACCGGCCAGTCGACGCTCGCTGCAATCGACCGGCTCACGAATCTCAACTTCGCGGGGCGGGAGTTCTGCATCGTCGGCTACGGCTGGGTCGGCAAGGGACTCGCGCGCGCCGCACGCGGTGCCGGCGGCCGGGTCACGGTGGTCGAGGTCGACCCCGTCGCCGCGCTCGAGGCGCACATGGATGGCCACCGAGTCGGCTCCCTCGAGCAGGTCCTGCCGGACGCGGACGTCGTGATCGCCGCGACGGGCGCGATCGACGCCGTGCCGGCGGACGCGCTCCGCTATCTGAAGGACGGCGTGCTGATCGCGAACGGCGGCCATCACGAGCGCGAGGTCGCGCTCGACGGTCTCGGCCCCGGCGAGGAAGTGCGGCCAGGCGTCACCGAGCACGAGCTCGGCGGCGGCCGCCGCGCCTACGTGCTCGCCGAGGGCCGTCAGACCAACGTGGCGGGCGGCGACGGCCACCCGATCGAGATCATGGACCTCTCCTTCTCGGTGCAGGCGCTGGCGGTTCACCTACTCGCACGCGGCGGGCTCGAGCCGGGGCTGCACCGCTTCCCGGACGAGCTCGACCGCGACATCGCACGGACGAAGCTGGCGACGCTCGGGCTCTCGCTCGCCGAGGCGACCGAGAAGCAGCGCGAGTTCGAAGCCCGCTGGTCCGTCTAGCCCGCGGCGCAGAAGCGGGCGACCTCCTCGCAGACCCGCTCCGGCGCCTCGAGATACGTGAAGTGCCCGCACCCTGGGAGCACCTCGAGTCGCGCACCTGGAACAGCGTCCGCGATCCGGGCTGCCAGCTCGACCGGGATGAAGTCGTGCTCGCCGTGCAGCAGCAGGGTGGGGACGTCGAGTCCCTGCAGCGCGGGAACCAGGTCCCAGTCGGCGGAACGGAAGGTCTCGTCGGAGAGCCGCTGCTCGATCGCCCGCGCGAGCAGGACGCCGTCCGCCGTGTAGTTGGACCGCAGACGCACGACGAGCGCGTCGAGAAGGTCCGGCCGCACCGTGATCCGGAAGTGGATCCGGTTGTACGCGTCTGCAGCGTCGAGGTCGCCGCACCCGTACGCGTCGGTGGCGGCGATCGCCCGCATCTCCTCGATGTCGGCGGCCGGTCGCCGGCGACCCAGCTCGTCCCGCATGACCTGCCAGCCGCCGGCCGACGCCGGCGCGGTGTCCAGGAGGATCAGCTGCGAGACGCGGTCGGGATGCCGAATTGCGTACTCCATCGCGAGGACGCCTCCCCACGAGTGCCCGAGCAGGGCGACGGACTTCAACCCGAACCGGGTCCGAACGCGGTCGACATCGTCGATCTCGGACCGGAGGTCGACCTGGTCTGGCCGGACGCCGCTCACCGAGCGGCCCCGACCGCGCTGGTCGTAGTAGACGAGGCGGAACGACTCCGCGAGCCGGTCGAGCTCGGGCAGCAGATACGTATGGTCGAACTCAGGCCCGCCGTGGAGCACGACGATTGGCTGCCCGACGCCGACGTCGCGGCAGAACAGTGGATCCACTGCTGCGGACCCTAGAGCGATCGTCAGCGGCGCGCGACTTCGGCGACGATCTCAGCCGTCTCGGTCGGTGACGTGCCGACCCGGATCCCCTTCGCCTCGAGTGCTTCCTTCTTGCCCTGGGCCGTCCCCGAGGAGCCCGAGATGATCGCGCCGGCATGGCCCATCGTCTTCCCGGGAGGCGCCGTGAAGCCGGCGATGTAGGCGACGACCGGCTTGCTCATGTTCGACTCGATGAACGCAGCCGCCTTCTCCTCCTCGTCACCGCCGATCTCGCCGACCATGACGACGTACTCGGTCTGCGGGTCGGCCTCGAACTTTCCCAGTACGTCGATGAACGAGGAGCCGACGATCGGGTCGCCGCCGATCCCCACGATCGTCGAGTTGCCGAGCCCCATCTGGGTCAGCTCGTGCCCGATCTGGTAGGTGAGCGTGCCCGAGCGGGAGACGAGGCCGATGTTCCCCTCGGTGAAGATCTCGCCCGGGATGATCCCGACGTTCGCCTTGCCGGGCGAGAGCGCGCCCGGGCAGTTCGGGCCGAGCATCGTCACCCCCTGCGGGCGGATATAGCTGTAGATCCGCAGCATCTCGTGGGCCGGCAGCCCCTCGGCGATGCAGATCACGGTGCCGATGCCGGCGTCGACGGCCTCGTAGATCGCGTCTGCGGCGAAGCGCGCGGGGACGAAGACCATCGTGGTGTTCGCGCCCGTCTCGTCGACCGCGTCCGCGACCGTGTCGAAGACGGGGATACCCTCGACGTCCTGGCCGCCCTTCCCGGGGGTGACACCGGCGACGACCTGGGTGCCGTAGCGCTTGTTCCGGAGGCCGTGGAAGGAGCCCTCCGAGCCCGTCAAGCCCTGCACGACGAGCTTCGTGTCCTTGTCGACGATGATCGCCACGGCTACCCCTTTTTCGCCTTGAGCACGAGCTTCGTGTCGACGTACTCGTCGCCCTCGATCTGGCCTGCGAGCAGCTCCTTCACGCGCGACCGCGTCTCGTCGGGCGTTTGCGACCGGTCGAGCCACTCCTCCAGCGGATGCCGCTTCTCGAACGCCTCGACGTGCTCGACCTCCAGGCCGGCGGCCTCCAGGAACGACCTCCACTCCGGCTCCGAGTAGGAGCGGACGTGCAGCGGGTCGCGCAGCTTCTCGGCCTCTTCGACCTGCTCGCTCACGTAGAGCGTGTCCTCGACCACGACCGTGCCGGCGCTGACGCGCGCCATCTCCGCTACCGCGGCGGCAACGTCCTCGAAGTGGTGCGGCGCGATCCGGGTGACGACGAGGTCGAAGGCGTCGTCCGCGAACGGGAGCTTCTCCGCTCGGCAGATCACGTCCGGCTGCATCCCGGCAGCCGGGTCGGCGCTCACGACCTCGAGCCCCGCCTCGCGGAGCCGACGCGCGACGTGACCGCCGCCCGTGGCGACGTCGAGGGCGGTCTGCGCGCCCTCGGCCCACTCGACGATCAGGTCGAGATCGGCCCCTTCGCGCTGCTCCGGAGCATTGCGGTACGCCTCCGCGCGCGGCGACCAGTCGCGCTGCCCCGCTCCGGCACCGGCAAAGCCGACACCTCCGCTCGTGGCGGCTCCGTCGAGCCTACGCCGCATTCGACAGCTCCACGGCCTTGCGAGCGGCGTCGAGCATGGTCGGCTCGACATAGAGGTTGGGCGGCGCCGCCTCGGCCAGGATCTTGCGCCCCTCCTCGGCGTTCGTGCCGTCGAGGCGGACGACGATCGGCTGCGGGATCTCGATTCGCTCTAGCGCCGCGAGAATGCCGCGTGCGACCTCGTCGCACCGCGTGATCCCGCCGAAGATGTTGAAGAGGATCGACTTCACCTGCGGGTCCCTCGTGATCACCTCGAGCGCGTCGACCACGCCCTCCGCGTCGCCGC
>JAWVCV010000007.1:0-2902 GCA_033858115.1 Gaiellaceae bacterium | reverse complement strand
AGCGGAGGTCTCGGCAGCGCCCGCGAGGACATCGAGCAGCGCCCGGAGCTGCTCGCGCACGGCCCGAGCGCCGCCCTCTACGCGCTCGTCGATCGCGTCGTCGACGGCTACCAGCCCGTCGTCACGGAGCTGGCGAGCGACGTCGAGGAGGTTGAAGGGGCCGTCTTCGCCGGCGACCGGGCCAATCCCGTCGAGCGGATCTACAAGCTGAGACGCGAGGTACTCGAGTTCCACCGGGCGATCGCGCCGCTCAGCGACGTGCTCGAGAACCTGCAGACCGAGCCGCTCGTCGCCGACCCGATCCGGGACTATCTCCGCGACGTCGCCGATCACGCCGCCCGCGTCAACGAGCACCTGGAAGGCGCCCGAGAGCTGCTGACGAGCATCCTGCACGCCAACCTGACTCAGGTGAGCGTCCGCCAGAACGAGGACATGCGGAAGATCTCGGCGTGGGTGGCGATCCTGGCCGTGCCGACGATGATCGCGGGGATCTACGGCATGAACTTCAGGCACATGCCGGAGCTCCAATGGAGGTACGGCTACCCGGCGGTGCTCCTCGTGATCCTGGTCGCATGCAGCGTCCTCTACACCCGTTTTCGCCGGTCCGGCTGGCTCTGAGGCGCGTCGCTCCTCGAGCGGCGTGTTTGGGCCGCAGAAGCTGGCGGGTACAAGAGCGCGAGCCGCTCCGCCAGCCATGACGACAGTCGACATCGACCACCTGCTTCGGAACGACGAGCTCCAGCAACAGCTGGACGCGGCGGAGCAAGTCGGCTCGCTGAAGGCGTCGGAGCTCGCCGAGATCCTCGAGGCGCACGAGCTGGACGCGCTCGAGCAGGATGCGCTCTACCGCGAGCTCGACCGGCGCGGCATCGAGCTGGTCGAAGACCCTCCCATTGCGGAGCCCGCCCCCGCGCCGGCGCCCGTCGCCCCCACGCCGCAGGAGACGACGACCGACGCGCTCCAGCTCTTTCTGCGCGAGGCCGGCCGCCACCAGCTGCTGACGGCGCCGCAGGAGGTGGAGCTGGCGAAGAAGATCGAGCGCGGCGACATGCAGGCGAAGCAGCTGATGATCCAGTCCAACCTGCGCCTGGTCGTCTCGATCGCGAAGAACTATCGCAACCAGGGCCTCCCCTTCCTCGACCTGATCCAGGAGGGGACGCTTGGCCTGATCCGCGCCGTCGAGAAGTTCGACTGGCGCCGTGGCTTCAAGTTCTCGACCTACGCGACCTGGTGGATCCGCCAGGCCGTCGCCCGGGCGCTCGCGGACAAGGCGCGGACGATCCGGATGCCCGTCCACATCGTCGAGCGGCTGCAGAAGATGAATCGCGCCGAGCGGACGCTCTGGACGCAGCTCGGACGCGAGCCGACGCTCGAGGAGATCGCGGAGGAGGCGTCGCTGCCAGTGCAGCAGGCGCTGGAGGTGCGCGCGGCGGCGCGAGCGTCCACGAGCCTCGACCAGCCGGTCGGCGACACGGAGGATGCCGTCTTCGGCGACTTCGTCGCGGGCGAGGGCCCGCTCCCCGAGGAGCAGGTCGAGCTCTCGCTGCGCAGCCAGGCGCTGAAGGAGGCGCTCGAGGCGCTCTCGGAGCGCGAGCGACAGGTTGTCGTGCTTCGGTACGGGCTGACCGATGCCGAGCCGAAAACGCTCGAGGAGATCGGCCGGCGGCTCGGGCTCACACGGGAGCGCGTGCGCCAGATCGAGCTCGACTCGCTGAAGCGGCTCGCCTCGTTGCGCGAGCTCGAGTCAGTGGGTCAACTGCTCTAGGAGGGTTTGGCGAAACACCGGCTGTGCCTCCGGGCCGCGCTGCTCGCACCGAGGCCGCGTCCTCAGTCGCGCCGATAGCAGTAGCTATCAGCGCTCCCTGCGTCCTTGCCTCGGAACGAGCATCGCATCCCGGCGACGAGCGCCGTTCCGCCAAACCCTCCTAGCTTCTGAGATAGAACTCGAGCCCGGGTGCGACCACGCGGAGCTCGCGCAGGGCCCGTGACTCGAGCTGGCGGACGCGCTCGCGCGTGATGCCGAGCCCCGCCCCCACCTCTTCGAGCGTCTTCGGCGCGGCGCCGTCGAGCCCGAAGCGCTGGGCCAAGACGTGCCGCATGCGTGGATTCAGGCGGTCGAGAGCCTCGCTCAGCTCGACCCCGCGGAGCCGGTCGGCAGTCTCGACGTCCGGCTCGGCCGACTTCGTGTCCTGGATCATGTCCCCGTAGAGGCTCTCGCCGTCACCGACCGGAGTCTCGAGGCTGACCGGATCCTGAATCAGCTCGAGCAGCTCGTTGACGCGCTCGGGAGTGAAGCCGGTCTCGGTTGCGATCTCTTCGTGGCTCGGGTCCCGGTTCAGCTTCTGGGCGAGGATGCGGCGGCCGCGAGTGACGCGACGGACCTGCTCGGCCACGTGGACGGGAAGGCGGATCGTGCGGCCCTGCTCGGCGAGCGCGCGCGTGACGGCCTGGCGGATCCACCACGTCGCGTAGGTCGAGAGCTTGAAGCCGAGCTTGTAGTCGAACTTCTCGACGGCTCGGATCAGGCCGAGGTTCCCCTCCTGAATCAGGTCGAGCAGGGGCACGCTTGCCTTCGAGTAGTTGCGTGTGATCGACATCACGAGGCGGAGGTTCGATTCGATCAGCTTGCGCTTCGCGGCTTCGTCGCCCTCGTCCTTCAGGCGCGCGAGCTCGCGCTCTTCACCCGGCGTCAGCAGCCGGCCGTCGCCGATCTGGCGAACGTAGAGCTTGAGCGGATCCTGCGTCGCTTCGGGTGCGGCGACCTCTTCCGCTTCCTCGAGCTCCTCGACCTCGGCTGCAGGAGCCTCGACGAGCGCAGGCAGGAGCTCGAGGTGAGGCTCAGCGGCAGGCTCGAAGACGGGCTCGGCGGCGTTCGGTTCCATCTGGCACCCGTATCGGCCGC
>JAWVCV010000006.1:0-10336 GCA_033858115.1 Gaiellaceae bacterium | reverse complement strand
GAATCCGCTTCCCGAGCGTGTCGTCGCGCTCGTCCACGTCGACGCGGAACCCCTCTTGCACGAGCCGGATCCGCAGCGCCCGGACGGAGTCGCGATGAGTCTCCGCAACGGGGATCAGGCGCACCTGGACCGGCGCGAGCCAGAACGGGAAGGCGCCGCCGAAGTGCTCGACGATGATGCCGATGAAGCGCTCGAGCGACCCGAGCAAAGCGCGGTGAATCACGATCGGCGTGTGCTCGGTGTTGTCCGGGCCCATGTAGGTCAGCCCGAAGCGGCGCGGCATCTGGGCGTCGGCCTGGATCGTGCCCATCTGCCAGGACCGGCCGAGCGTGTCCTGCATGTGCAGGTCGATCTTCGGCCCGTAGAAGGTTCCTTCACCCTCGCCGATCACGAACGGGATCTCGTGCCGCTCGAGCGCGGCCTGGAGGATCCCCTCGGCGCGGTCCCACTCCTCGTCGGTGCCGAGCCGGTCCTCGGGGCGGGTCGAGAGCTCTGCCCCCGGGGCGACGCCGAAGAGCTCGTACAGGTCCTTGGCGAACTCGATGCAGCCGTCGATCTCCGCGGCGACCTGCTCCTCGGTGCAGAAGATGTGCGCGTCGTCTTGCGTGACGTGGCGGACGCGCAGGAGCCCGTGCAGCGCGCCGGCGAGCTCGTTGCGGTGGAGCGTCGAGCTCTCTGCGTAGCGGATCGGCAGGTCGCGGTAGCTCCGCAGCTGCGAGCCGAAGAGGAGCATGTGCCCAGGGCAGTTCATCGGCTTCAGCCCCGCATGCGGCTCCTCGCCCTCCTTCTCGAGGACGAGAAACATGTTCTCGCGGAACTTCTCCCAATGGCCGCTCGTCTCCCAGACGGACTTGTCGTAGATCAGCGGCGTCTTCACCTCGCTGTAGCCGCGCTTCTTGTTCTCGCGCCGGCGCAGGTCCTCGAGCTCGTTCCAGATCACCATGCCCTTGGGGTGCCAGAACGGCGAGCCCGGCGACGCGTCGGCGAGATGGAAGAGATCGAGCTCGCGTCCGAGCTTGCGGTGATCGCGCGCCTTCGCCAGCTCGAGCCGCTCGAGATACGCGTCGAGGTCGGCCTGGGAGTAGAACGCAGTGCCGTAGATCCTCGTCAACTGGGTGTTGCGCTCGTCTCCGCGCCAGTACGCGCCCGCGAGCGAGGTGAGCTTGACCGCCTTGATCGGCCTCGAGTCCTGCAGGTGCGGTCCGCGGCAGAGGTCGGTGAAGTCACCTTGCGTGTAGAGCGAGATGTCGCCCTCCGCGGTGTCGACGAGCTCGACCTTGTACGGCTCGTTCTCCTCGAGAAAGCGCTGCTTCGCCTCGTCGGCCGAGATCTCCTCGCGCGCCCAGGAGCGACCCTCCTTCAGCTCCTGCATGATCTCGGCCTCGATCTGCTGCAGGTCCTCCTCGCGGATCGGCTCCGGAAACTCGAAGTCGTAGTAGAAGCCGTTCTCGATCGGCGGGCCGATCGCGATCTTCACGCCCGGGTACAGCCGCCGCACGGCCTCGGCGAGCAGGTGCGCGGCCGAGTGGCGCAGGACGGAGAGCGCGTCCGGGTCGGTGGTGTCGCGCGTGGTCAGGATCTGGATCGGCTGGCCCTCGGCGAGCGGCAGCCGCAGGTCCTGCACCTTGCCGTTCTGCCGGATCAGCACCGCTTGCTCGGCGAGCTTGGGTCCGATCGCGCGCGCGGCGTCGAGGCCGGTGGCGCCGTCCGGAAGTTCAAGTTCGCTCGAATCGGGGAGGACAACCTTCATGAGCGATCAGGATACTCAGCACCCGCGCGAGGACGACCGCAACGAAGAGGTCGAAGGAACGCCCGTGCCCGATCCGGAAGAGGAGCAGGGCGACGCGGAAGACGTTCCCACCGCGGACTAGCTGGGAGTCCACGAGGAAAGGGGAACTCATGCACAAGACGATTCAGGAGTCGATGACTCCGAATCCGACCACGATCGAGCCGACCACGGCGGCGCGCGAGGCTGCTCGGATCATGAAGTCGGAGGACGTCGGCGCGCTGCCGATCGTCGAGGACGGGAAGCTCGTCGGGATGATCACCGACCGGGACCTCGCGATCCGGGTGCTCGCCGAGGGTAAGGACGCCGACACGCCGGTGAGCGAGATTGCATCCAGGGACGTCGTCACCGCCGACCCCCAGCAGTCGCTGGAGGAGGCCGGCCGCTTGATGGCCGAGCATCAGATCCGGCGACTGCCGGTGGTCGAGGAGGACGGCCGGCTTGTCGGCATCCTCGCCCAGGCGGACGTCGCCGAGAGCGGGCACGACGCGCTCACCGGCGAGGTCGTCGAACGCATCTCGCAGTAGCGAAGGGAGGTCACGGCAGTGCCAGGCAAGTCCGCGAACGTCAAGAACGAGAAGCAGTACGAGGCGCTGAAGGACAAGGGCATGTCGAAGGAGCGCGCGGCGAAGATCGCCAACTCCCCCGGCGCCTCGAGCCGCGGCGGCAAGAAGTCCGGCTCCGGCGGCAATCCGTCACAGGGCGGCACGACCGCCCAGAAGAAGGCGGCCGGCCGCAAGGGCGGCAAGGCCACCGCTCGGAAGAGCTAGACGCCTTTCGACGCTCACCCCCGGCTGCCGATAGCTCGGCTGGGGTGAGCGTCGCCGTCTACAAGGTTCCCTTTGGTCCGCCCCCGGGCGGTCTGGTGCTCGCTGGCGGACCATCGCACGCGGGCATGCGAGCCCCTCTTCATGGGCCGCACTTGACTTCTGTCCACAGAACGTCGCTGAATAGCGCCTGGCGGGGCTGTCGTTGCGGCGGGGGCCTCGCCTACCTAGGATCGTTGGTTCACCCTCGAAAGGGAGCCGCACAAATGTCGCTCATGGACAAGATCAAGTCGTTCTTCACGGGTGGCGCGTCCGCCTCGGACAGCCACGCCGGCCACGACCACTCGGGCCACGACCACGCGGAGCCTGCCGCCCCGGTCGATCCCGCGGGGATCCCGGCGTCCGAGCCCGAAGACACCGATTCGGAGGCTCGCGCCTAGTCGAGAATCGACGTGCGCGCGCGCTCGTGCGAGGCGCGCCACAGCTGCAAGAGGAGGTCGAGCTCGAGCCGCCGCGCCTCCGCGTTCATCGATCCGAGCTGCGAGATCTCGACCTCCGTCGGGCCGACTTGCTCCGCGGTCACGTGGACGCGCGCGCGGAGGAAGTCGAGCAGGCTCGGGATCAGCTCGGGATCGTTGACGCTCACTCGCATGAGGCCGCCTGCGTGCTGACCGGCTCGAGTGAGGCCCTCCCCGGGGCCCCACTCGTCCTCGTCCGGCCCGCTACGAGATGCACGTCGCGTAGGCGGTCAGCGTCCAGCTGCCCGAGACGGCGTCGTGCTCGGCGACGCTCACGACCCACGTGTCGGCGTCGAGCGGGCGACTCTCGTAGAGCGCGACGGCGCCGCTCGTGACGCTCGTCGAGCCGCCGCCGCCGACCACCTTCTTGCCGGCCGTGCAGTCAACCGTGAGCGTCTTGGTGTTGTTGCTGTTCGTCACGCTCGCCGTCTTCTGCTCGTAGCCGCTGACGGTCGACGACCCTGCCGGGCCTGCCGGACCCATCGGGCCGGCCGGACCTACTGCTCCCGCCGGGCCTGCCGGGCCCACAGCGCCTGCCGAGCCCGCCGGACCGACCGGGCCTGCGGCACCGACGGCGCCGGCCGGACCGACCGCGCCGGCGGGGCCCACCGGCCCTGGGGGGCCGGCAGCGCCGGGAAGCCCTGCCGGGCCAACCGCACCTTGCGGACCCACTCCGCCCTGCGCGCCGGTCGCTCCTGTGTCGCCCTTGTCACCCTTCAACCCCTGCGCGCCGGCCGGGCCCACCGGGCCGCTCGCGCCGGTCTGTCCCTGGGGACCCGACGCGCCGGCTGCCCCGATCGGACCGACCGGGCCGACCGCACCCGCCGGCCCTGCTGCCCCCGCCGCGCCCGACGGCCCCTGGAGACCCGTAGCGCCCGTGTCGCCGCGATCGCCCTTGTCGCCCTTCAGGCCCTGCGGCCCGAGCGGCCCGATCGGGCCCGCAGAGCCCGTCGCGCCGGCAGGTCCTGTCGGCCCCGCAGGACCACTGGGCCCAATCGGCCCCATGAGCCCGATCGGCCCCGCGGGACCGCTCGGCCCCATCGGGCCCGTCGCCCCCGTCGCGCCCTGGACGCCCGCCAGGCCCGTTGCGCCCTGGAGACCGCGCTCTCCCTGAGGGCCGACCGCGCCCGGGATCCCCTGGATGCCTTGCGGCCCCTGATTGCCCTGCGGCCCCTGATTCCCCTGTGCCCCGGGAAGCCCCTGCGCCCCCGGAAGCCCCTGCGCCCCGGGAAGCCCCTGAATTCCCGGAAGGCCCTGAGCCCCCGGAAGGCCCTGAGCGCCGGTGGCGCCGGCCGCACCCGTCGCGCCGATGTCGCCCTTGTCGCCCTTCAGTCCCTGCGGGCCGATCGGGCCGGTGGGGCCGATCTCGCCCTTCGCCCCCTGCGGGCCGATCGGGCCCTGAAGCCCTTGCGGGCCCTGCTCGCCGCGTTCTCCGACGACGATACCGCTGCCCGTCACGTCGACGCGCTCAGCCTTCTCGCCGGGGAGGCCTTGCGGGCCCTGCGCGCCGACGGTGCCCTGCACCCCGGTCGCCCCCTGTGCCCCGGTCGCGCCCTGAGGCCCCATCGGTCCCGCCGGCCCGGCTGCCCCACGCGGCCCGGAGACGCGCCAGTGGAGCGGCGTCGTAAACCTCGGACAGGGCACGCTCGGGCTCACGAGCTTGACCGTGCCGTCCTTCGCGATGCAGGCATGAATCATGCTCGGATCGCCGCCGTGCGCGCTCGCGAGAGGCGCAGTCATGAAGCACGCGCCGATCGCAGCGAGGAGCGCAACCGCACTTCTCCCCCTGACCATGCCGCTTCGCGGAGTCGCTCCGCCCAGCCTGAGCAGGCTGAGGCCGCCCTGGACGTTCCCCATGTACCCCTCTCCCTTGTTGCCGCCGCCGCGGACCCCGCCGGGGCCCGCTCCAGCCTCCCCCGAGGCTGTGCGGTCACTGTAGGCGGGGTCGGCGTTGCCGACAATCCCTCGAACGTGTCATCGCGCCGGTGGTTGCCCGGCGGGAGAACGCGGCGGCTTTCATCACTTCGAGTCGCGCTAGAGGACGCCCGCAACGGCGTTCAACGCGCCGCTGATCTTGCCCGAGAGGGCGGTGAGAGCAACGATGACGAGCACCGTGATGACGGCGAGAACGACGCCGTACTCCGCCATCGTCTGGCCCTGCTCGTCGCGAAGGCCGGCGAGCCGGTTCTGGATCGAGACAAAAGCTTTGAGCATGTGATTTTCACCCCCTCCGTAGAGTCCGCATGACGACTGGGCGCAAAGCGCCTTCGCATCGAACATCGGCCGCTCGTCGGCCTCGCAGAACCCCTCTTTCGGGGTAGCCGGTCCGCCTGGCACGCTTGGCGGACGGGCTGCCGCTCGTTCAGTCCTCCGGCCAGGCTGGGGTCGCAGTGACGCCGTCGCCGCCTTCGGGCCGGTCCGAGCCGACCGCGATCAGCTCGAGCCCATCCGGGCCGGCCTCGAAAGCGCGGACCGTCTGCGGGCTCACCCGCACGAGGTCCCACTGGCGCAGCTCGCGGATCTCCTCGTCCAGCCTGACTCTGCCCGAGCCGCTCAGCACGAGGTATGCCTCTTCCTGCTCCCTGTGGCTATGAGCCATCGGCGAGCGGAGGTCCGGCGCGTAGCGGAAGTAGCTCACGCCGACGTGCTCGGACTCCATGTGCTTCCGCGCGAAGCGACCCTCGATTCCCGGCGCCCGCTCCCCGGTCGAGTCTTCGATCTCCTTCAGATTCACGATCGTAAAGCTGCTCATCGATGCTTCGTCCCTTCGCTCGTCGTCGTGCATTCCTTCGTGACCCTGTGCAAGCTACGTTGCCGGACGAGCGCCCTGTGCAGTTACGCGAGCAGCACCGGCGCGAGGCGGCGGAGCGTGTCGCGGCCGAACGGGTCGTCGTCCTCCAGCGGCTGAAGCGCGACCTGCGTGGCGCCCGCGTCGAGGTGCTCCTGCACGCGAGCGCGGATTACCTCCTCGTCGCCCACGGCCACGAGCGCGTCGACGAGCTCGTCCGACCCGCCGCCCGCGACGTCGTCGTCGGAGAACCCCAGCCAGCGGAGGTTGGCCACGTAGTTCGGAGTGTCGAGGTACCAGGCGATCGCCGCGCGGGCGCGAGCGCGCGCTGCCGCGCCGTCTGCGGCGAGCAGGACCTTCTGCTCGGGGATCAGGAGAGCGTCCGGCCCCAGCAGCTCCCGGGCGCGGCGCGTGTGCTCGACCGGCACGAGGTAGGTGTGCGCGCCGAGCGCCTTCTCCGCGGCGAGCCGTAGCATCGGCGGGCGCAGCGCCGCGATCACGCGCGGCACCGGCGCACGGGGTTCCGTCGTCTCCGGGCTCTCGAACGGATCGTCGTCCATCGCATCCAGATACGCGGACATGCGCGCCACCGGCTTTTCGTAACGCTGTCCGCGCGGATCGACCTGCCGCGGGTGGCTGACGCCGAGCCCGAGCAGGAACCGATCGTCGAACGCGTCCGCAAGCACGCGCGCGGCGTTCGCGGCGGTGACCGCGTCGCGGCCCCAGATGCTCGCGATCCCGGAGGCGACGCGAACTCGCTCGCTCGCCCCGAGCAGCACCGCGGCGTTGGTGAACGATTCGCGCGTGCCGAGCCCCTCCCCGTACCACAGCGTGTCGTACCCGAGCTCGTCGATCTCCCGTACCGCCCGCCGCGCCTCGGCCGCCGGCGCGACCCCGAACGCGCCGCTCCAGACCCCGATCCGCCCCAGCATCAGGAGCTCTTCGCCTTGACGAGCGCCGTCACGGTCTCGTTCACCGGCGCCGCGAGCCCCAGCTCGCGCGCCGCAGGCGGAATCGCGCCGTTGATCACGTCGATCTCGGACGGACGCCCGGCGAGCAGGTCGAGCAGCATCGACGGCCGGGCGTCGCGGATCTTGTCGCCGAAGGCGCGGGCGTAGGCAACCGGGTCGTCGAAGGCCAGCGTGATCCCGCGCGCGCGGGCGACCTCGTACGCCTCCTGCGCGCAGCCCGAGGCGACCTGCCACGCGGCCGGCTCGTCGAGCACGTAGCCGATCGGGCGCTCGAGGATCGTGCACGTCCCGCTGAAGCAGACGTTGCAGATCAGCTTCTCCCAGACGAGCTGGTCGACGTCGTCATAGACCTGGACCCGAAATCCGGCATGGGCCCACGCCTTCGCAATCCGCCGGATCCGCTCAGTCGCGGGTCCGTGACGCTCACCGAGGCGGACGAGCTCCCACCCGTTGTGGTGCACGTGCCCCGGCCCGACCATCGACGCGCCGAAGCCGCCGACGACGCCGATCGCAACCCGCTCCTCGCCGAGGATCGCGGCGATCCGGTCGGCGCTGCCGAGGCCGTTCTGGATCGGCAGCACGACCGTGTCCGGTCCGAGCAGCGTCTTCGCGGCCACAGCCGCTCCCTCCACGTCGCCTGCCTTCGTCGAGATCACGACGAGGTCGCAGACGCCTACCTCCTCCGGATCAGAGGTTGCCCGGATCCGGACGGTGCGGCTCCCGCTCGCACCCTCGACGGTCAGCCCGCGCTCCCGCATCGCCTCCACGTGCTCGGCCCAGACATCCACCGCCCAGACCTCGTTCCCGCCGTCCCCGAGGATGCCGGCGTACACCGATCCCATCGCCCCGGCGCCGATGATCGCGATCTTCATCCGCGCAGACGCTAACGGACGCATGTGGGAGCGATCGCTGGAGGCCTCTGAGAGGTGCCTTCGGAGAACAGAAAAGCCCCGTTTCCGGGGCCTTTCCTCATGGGCGGTACTGGGCTCGAACCAGTGACCCCCAGCTTGTCGAGCTGGTGCTCTCCCAACTGAGCTAACCGCCCTTGCGGGGCGCAGTCTAGCCATTCCTGCAAGAAGAAGCGCCCCTCTCGGGGCGCTTTTCGTGCTTGTGGGCAGGATGTGGGCAGGCTTCACGGGAAGAGCGCGCGCACGAAGCTCCACACAACCAGGATCCATTCGGAGGCGTAGAAGGCGAGCGCCGCGATCCAGACCGGCGACACGAGCACGGCGCAGACAATCCAGAACCGGCTCCCCTCACTTGGCCCGATCGGCCATCGGAAGAAGCTCACGACGCACCTCCCATCGCGGCCAGCTTGCCGCCGAGCTCGCTCACCGCGTCGTCCGTGAGCCCGGCGTAGATCGACAACGTGACCCGCGGGTTCGCGTGCCGCAGAAGCCGCGCGACCTCGGTAGGCCCGAGCCCGAGCCCGAAGGCGTTGGCTGCGAGCGACTGCCGAAGGTCATGACAACCGACCGGCTCCTGACCTTCCTGCACGAGGCCGGCGCGCTTGGCCGCCGACTGAACCGCCCGGAGCAGGTTGCGCCTCGAGGGCGGTCGCCCGCTCGCGGTGACGAAGACCGGCGACTCCTGGCGGATCCGCTCGAAGCCCTGCCGTCCCTGCCGCTCGCGATGCGCGGCGAGCTCACGGGCAAGCGCCGGCAGAAGCGGGATCGTCGCCGTTGATGCCTCGGTCTTCGTGCCACGGACGCCGATGGCCTTGGCCTCGAAGTCGATGTCCGACCATCGGAGCGAGATCGCCTCCGAGATCCGCAGGCCGCCGAAGAAGCACGCCGCCGCGACTGGCCGCGACTCGTCACTCAGCTTCGCGAGGAGCCGTTCGACCTCATCGACGCTCAGGTACCTCGGCTCACTCGTCCTCTTCGTTGAGGGCAGGTCACCCCGCTCGAGATCGCGGCAGGGGTTCCGGTCGATGGCTCCGAGATCGCGAACCGCGTGTCGGAAGATCGCCGAGGCCGCTGACTTGACGCCGCAGGCGGTTGAGCCCGAGCACTTCGCGGCCACCTTGTCGAGGTCAGGGGGACGCTCGAACGTTCGCCGAGCAGATCAACCCGCTCGCCACCGGCGCGTACAACGTCCTCGGACGGAAGAACGCCTACGGCGGGAAGGAAGACTCCTACCTGGACGCTCTCCTGAGCAACGTGGATCGGCTCGCGCCGACGCCGCGCTTCGTGGGCGAAGTCATCAACCCCCCGGACGAGCCGGGGCTCTACCCGGAAGACCAGACGTGGCTGGGCCGGATCAAGCGCCAGTCGCGCCTCGTGCCGTTCGCGATCAACCCCGATGAGATGGACGACCTCGCGGACATGTCGCCGCGCGAGTCCGTCGAGAGTAAGACCAACGAGCTGATCGAGCAGTCACGGGCAGTCGGGCTCCCGGAGCCTCCCAGGGAGGTTCTTCGCGGGATCCAGCGCGAGGCCGCTCTCCAGGAGGCGAGCGCGCGCGGGCTCACGTACGCGCAGCGGCTCGAGATCGCCGCGAAGGTCTTGCAGGACGAGACGGGCGATGACCGCTTCGTGGACTACAAGCTCCGCGGCTCCGAGGCGTCGCAGGAGCGCCAGGCCGAGAAGGCGTACCTGCACGTTCGCAAGGTGCTGCTCCGGCACCTCCACCGATGGGAGCGTCGGCTAGACCGCAAGCTGGACGCGCAGCTCGAGGGCTGACGAGCGCGCAGAGCCTGTCTCTTGCTCCTCCAGGAATCTCGCCAGGAAGCCCGACGCGGGTCACTGAGGTTCCGGAGGACTTCCCGGCTGACGTGGTTCGGAGGGAGCAGGAGGAAGGAGAAAGGCCGGCTCGCTCCCAGAGAGCAGCGCGACCACTTGCGTTCCAAGAGTCAGCGTCGTGCTTGCGGTGGTCAGCACCAGGGCGAGTGCAGCCAGGAACTTGCGCACGGAGCGTTTTCCTTCGTTCCTCCTCACGTCCTCATTGAGCCATGTCTCGCCAACTGCTCGCATGACGGCGTTCCGAAAGACCTCCGGCCCGAAGAACGGCGCAACCTCGCACCCGCGCAACATTCGGTCGATGTGCAATAGGAGGAAGGACTTCAAAGGCCCGTCGAGATCGGCACCCTCGAGGTCATCCCGTAGTTCTCGAAGCATCTCGGCGACGCGCTCAAGCTCCTCGATCCTCTGATCTTTGATGTCGAGGGAGCGAAGGAGCACCGCCATCACATTCAGGTGGGCGATAGTGGCGTCGCTGATTTGGCTCGTGACCTGGATTAGTGGGCCGCCGAGCGTCGTCAGATTCTGAAACGCGATCTCTACTTCGAATAAGGGCGCTAGCAGATCCTCCTTCTCCGGTAGCTCGGCCTGTTCGAGGGCGTGTCTAACCGCACGCGGGGCATCAAGTGCCACGGCGAGCAACTGAATGACCTGAGCGTCATGAGGATCTTCCAGCCCGCCGATGGAGGCGAGGGCTTCCCGAACTGTTCGCGTCCCTATATTCCCCGGCACGTCGGCACGAAGTCTGACTAGAAAAGCGTGAAG
>JAWVCV010000005.1:0-2968 GCA_033858115.1 Gaiellaceae bacterium | reverse complement strand
GGGCGAGCGCCAGGCCGAGGCCGGCGCCATCGACCCGGCCCGCGGCGGCTTCGCCCCGTTTCCCGGGCTCGAAGATGCTCGCTCGCTCGTGGTCGGCGACACCCGGTCCGTCGTCTGTGACCTGGATCGCGGCAGAGGAGCCGTTCCGGGCGAGGGACACCTCTACGGCCGATCGGCCGTAGCGGACGGCGTTGTCGAGCAACGGTTGGATCATCCGCGCGGCCAGCTCCTCGTCGACGGCCACCGGAACCGGCTCGGCGGGGAGATCGACACGAACGTCGATCTCGGGGGCGGCCTCGCGGGCGTTGCTCACGGCTGCTTGGACGGCGTCTCGGGCGTCGCTTGTCGCCCCCGCGAGGCCCGCTTCCTGGCGGGCGGCCGCGACGAGCGTCTCGACGGTGTGGGTCATCTGGTCGGCCGCGCGCTGGATGGCGGCGAGGGCTTCGCGGTACTCGTCCGGCGTCCGTTTGCGGCGGAGCATCAGCTCTGCTTCTCCGCTGATGCGTGCCAGTGGGGTGCGGAGCTCGTGCGAGACCTCGGCGGTGAATCGTTGCTCGTGGCGGAGGCTGGCGGCGATCCGTTCGAGCAGGCGGTCGAGTGTGGCTGCGAGCCGCGTCAGCTCGTCGTAGGGCTCGCCCTTGTGGAAGCGCTGGTCGAGGTCGTGCTCGCTCCAGGCGGCCGCGTCTTCGGTCATGCGCGAGACCGGCAGCAGCGCGCGGCCGAGCATCCAGCGCGCCAGCACGGTGACTGCAGCGAGCACGAGCAGCCCGAGCAGGAGCGCGCCGATCAGGGCGGTGCTACTGGTTTCCTCGTAGGGGTCGAGCGAGACGGCGGAGACGACGGTGCCGTAGCGGACGCCGTTTTGCACGATCGGGAGCGCGTAGAGCCGGGTCTGCTCACGAATGTCGAGCGAGCGCTGGGGGCCGGTCGCCAGCGACCGTGCGGCCTGGTCGATCTCGGGTGAGACGCTCGGGGCCTCCAGGATGCGCGAGCCGCTGAACACCCAGACCTGGCTGGGGACGGTTCCGTCGTCTGGCCCCTCAGGTGCGACGAGCTTCCCGTCGTGGATCAGGACCGACGAGAGCTCCGCTTCCGCCTGTGCCTTGGCGAGCGCGGTTGCGCTCGCGGAGAGGCGCTGACCGAGCAGGAGCGAGAAGGCGGCGAGCGCGAGGGCGAGCGCGACCGCCACCGCCGCGACGATCGCGACCAGCAAGCGAGAGCGGACGCCGAGGCGCGGGAGCTTCATCGCAGTGAGTAGCCGACGCCGTGGACGGTGGCGATCTGGGGTCCGCCCGGGAGGGAGGCGAGCTTGCGTCGGAGCCTGGCGATGTAGACGTCGAGTGTGTTCTCGTGGACGATCGCTCCGTGCGGCCAGGCGGCCTGGACGAGCTCGCGCCGGCGGACGGCGTCGCCGGGTGTGCCGCCGAGGCGGGCGAGGATCCGGAACTCGGTCGGGGTCAGGTCGATTGTCTCGCCGCCGCACGAGGCGCCGTGTGTGGCGGGATCAAGGCGTAGCTCACCGACCTCGACGGCGAGGTCAGCGCCGCCTCTCTTGATCAGGGCGCGCAGGCGGGCGACGAGCTCGGCGAACGCGAAGGGCTTGGTCAGGTAGTCGTCGCCGCCGGCGGCAAAGCCGGCCAGGCGGTCCGGGAGGGCGTCGCGGGCGGTGAGGAAGATGACGGGCGCGCCGACTCCCTGGGCGCGGAGCGCCTGGACGACGTCACGGCCGTCCGCATCCGGGAGGCCGATGTCCACGACGAGGGCGTCGGGATCGGCGTCCCCGATCCGGTGCAGCAGCTCGGCCGCAGTCGAGACGCTGGTCACCTCGAACCCTTCCTCGCGCAGGCCGCGAGCGACGAGCGAGCGGAGCTCGGCGTCGTCCTCGAGGAGGATCACTTGCGGGTCGATCACCGCCGGCACGGTATCGCCCCCCGCGGGACAGGGCGTCTGGGCGGCCAGGGGTCCCATCACGACGAGGGATCCTCGGGGCCGCCGGCGTCCTTCTTCACGGTGGCCGTCGCCGGCTGGACGCCCGGGGCGCTGGCCATGACGTCGACGACGAGGGCGTTCTTGTCGGTGTAGTAGAGGCTGTACTTGTTGACCGGGTAATGGTCCTTCGCGCCGGTCGGGTCGAAATGCACGACCCGGGTCGCGCCCGGCGCGATCGTGAAGCCGTCCAGCTTCGTGTAGTAACCCTCGGAGACGCCCTTCTTCCGGTCCGCGATCGAGTAGTAGATCTCGATCTGGTCCAGCGGCTTGGCGCTCGTGTTCGCGAGCGCGATCTCGAGATGGTCGGCGACAACGGCGTTGGTGTCGGGCGCGACGGTGTTCTCGACGAGCGTCTTGGTGATCGTCAGGCCGGCGGCCGTGGAGGGGTTCGAGATCGGGTTCTTGGCCACCGGAAGGACGCTCCCGGCCGCGGCCGAGGGGGTCGTCGGGCTCGCCGCCTGCTTGCTTCCTCCGCAGCCGCTGGCAAGGACGGCAACCGCGCCGATCGCCGCTGCTGCGAGTGCATTCCTAACACTGCTCTTCCTGTGTTTCATCGTGTCTGCCTTGGTATGGCTCGTTGACGTCTGAGGCCGGACCACATGAGGCCGCCGAGCAGCGCCGAGTAGAAGGCGAGCCAGCCGATGTCGTTGCGCTTCCCATGCGCAACGGCGCCCAGCGACTTGCCGTTGTAGGTGTCCTTGATCCCAGTCACCGCGAAGGTGAGGCGCTCGAAGTGCTTCGAGAGCGATGCCTCCTCGAGGTCGTTGCGCACTTTCTCGTAGGTCGAGAAGTGCGCGAGCACTCTCTTCTCGTCGGGCTTCTTGACCTGGAGCGCGTGGAAGAGCCCGCCCGGGACCTGGTTGTCGGGATCCATCGTGTCGCCGATCTGGGGTAGGACGAGGACGACTGACAGCCAGATCACGAGTGCGAGCACGAGGCCGTTGGCCACCATTCGGCTCCGCGCGGAGAGCCAGGTCCC
>JAWVCV010000004.1:0-6177 GCA_033858115.1 Gaiellaceae bacterium | reverse complement strand
GATCGTGCCTCGCAGGGGCTGGAGTGCGGACGAGTCGATCCGGCGCGCCGGCCCTTCCTACGCGTCCGCGGTCCGCTTCGCCGTCGTGCACCATACGGCCGGCAAGAACGGCTACAGCGCGGCCGAGTCGCCGGCGATCGTCCGCGCGATCCAGCTCTACCACGTCAAGGGCAACGGCTGGAACGACATCGGCTACAACTTTCTGGTCGACCGCTTCGGTCAGGTGTTCGAAGGCCGGTTCGGCGGCATCGACCGCGACGTCGTCGGTGCGCACGCGGAGGGCTTCAACACGGGCTCCGTCGGCGTCGCCGTCCTCGGCGAGTACAGCTCGCTGGCGGTTGCGGGCAGCGCACGCGACGCGCTCGCCCGGCTGCTTGCCTGGCGCCTCGACCTGGCGCACGTCGATCCCGGGTCGACCCTCTCCTTCATCTCGGGCGGCAACGCGCGCTTCGGCGCCGGGCTACCGGTCTTCCTCCGTGCCGTCTCCGGCCATCGCGACACCGGGTTCACCGACTGCCCCGGGACTGCGCTCTACAAGCTGCTCGGCGCAATTGCCGGCGACGTCGGCCAGATCGGCCTGCCGAAGCTCTACGCGCCGGCGGTGACCGGGTCGGTTCCGGGCACGATTCGGTTCCGCGCGCGCCTCTCGGCGGTCCTGCCGTGGGTCGTCGACGTCTATGACGCCAGCGGCAACTCGGTCGCTTCGTCCTCCGGCCTCGGCTCCGAGGTCGACTGGAGCTGGGACGCGTCGGTCTATCCCCCGGGCACGTACACCTACGCGATCCGTTCCGAGGACGACGTGACGCCGGCGGTCGGGCCGATCGGCGGCGGGGCCGTCACGCTGACGGTTGCGGGGCTCGCAAGCGACCCCGAGACGTTGTCTCCGAACGGGGACGGTGTCGCCGACGCGGCGACGGTCACCTACACGCTGACCTCGCCCGCCAACGTGACCGTGAAGGTCCGCGACGAGCTGGGCGCCGAGCTCGCGACGGTCTCGAGGGCCTGGCGCCGGGCCGGCGAGCATGCGGTTCGCTTCGACCCCAACGCCCTCCCGGACGGCATCTACCACCTCGAAGTGGTGGCGGCGGCCACCGGCGGCCGCCAGGCGGTCGCATCGACGCAGGTCGCGGTGACGCGGACGCTCGGCGGCGTCCAGGCTGCGCCGACCGCGTTTTCCCCGAACTCGGACGGCCGGGCCGACCGGATCGGCTTCCGCTTCGAGCTGGCGGGGGCTGCCGACGTGCGGGTGCGGATCCTGAAAGAGGGCAAGTGGGTGGCGACGCCGTTCGTAGGCCCGCTCGACCAGGGGGTGCGCACGATCCGGTGGGACGGGACGAAGCGATTCGGCCGCCTGCTCGACGGCGCCTACGAGGCCGTCGTCGAGGCGACCGACACCGTGGCGACGGCGCGGATCGCAGTGCCCTTCAACGCGGACACCCGGCAACCCAGCGTTCGGATCCTCCGCCGGTCACCGCTCGAGGTCTGGGTCAGCGAGCCCTCGCGCCTGACCTTCCGCTTCGGGACCCGGAGCCTCGTGCACGACGCACCGGCCGCGGGAGCGGCACGGTTCCCGAATGCGCCCAGGCTGGGGATCGTCCGGGTCGTCGCGTGGGATGCCGCCGGAAACCGCAGCATTCCGAAGTCCAAGCGGTAGCCATGCGTAAACTCGTGCGGTGCAACCGCCGCGCGCCAGATCGCGTCCAATCGGGCAGGACCTGCGGCCCGACCCGCCGCTCGTCCACGAGAGGTTGAGCGACCCGATCTTGGTGAAGCGAGCGAAAGACGGCGACAGCAAGGCCCTCGCGGCCCTGTGCGAGCGGCATGCGCCGCGGGTGGAGCGGCTCGCGCACCATCTCCTTCGCGACCAGGAGGACGCGCGGGATGCGGCACAGGACGCACTCGCGAAGCTCTGCGTGAAGCTGCCGCAGTTCCGAGGCGAGTCCTCCTTCGCGACCTGGTTGCACCGGCTGACCGTCAACGCGTGCCGCGACGTGGCCCAGCGCCAGCTCGCGCGACGCTGCGAGCCGCTCTACGAGGACCGGCGCGAGGCGCGGGACGGTGACCCGGCGCGTGCAGCGGAGGCCGCCGAGCTGCGCGCGGAGCTCGGCGCGTGCCTCGCCGGGATCGCCCCGGCGCAGGCGA
The DNA here is from genome assembly GCA_033858115.1 of Gaiellaceae bacterium. Taxonomy (GTDB): domain Bacteria; phylum Actinomycetota; class Thermoleophilia; order Gaiellales; family Gaiellaceae; genus Gaiellasilicea. The sequence goes on along the minus strand of JAWVCV010000004.1, from coordinate 4,035 downwards.
AGGTCGTCGTGCTCAAGGACGCGTTCGACTTCAGCTTCGAGGAGATCGCCGGCAGGCACGGAATGCCGGTTGGAACGGCCAAGTGCTACGCGCATCGTGGCCGCAACGGTCTTCGGGAGCAACTCTCCGCGTGAAGCTGCCGCTCGACAAGGAGGCGATCGAGGCGATCCTGCCGCACCGGGACCCCTTCCTCCTGCTCGACGAGGTGACGGAGCTCCAACCGGGAGCACGAGTCGTCGCGCGCAAGCTGGTGACCGAAGAGGACTGCGCCGGCCACTTCCCCGGCAACCCGATCATGCCGGGCGTGAAGATGGTAGAAGCCCTCGCTCAGGCGGGGGCCGTCGCCGTCCTCAGCGAGGAGCGGAACCGCGGTCGGATCGCCCTGTTCGCCGGCATCGACGACGTGCGCTTCAAGCGGGTCGTGCGCCCCGGGGATCAGTTGACGCTCGAATGCGACCTCGAGACCGTGCGCGGCCCCATCGGCCGCGGCAAGGCTCGCGCGACCGTGGACGGCGAGCTCGCGGTGCGCGGCACCCTGACATTCGCGGTGGATCAATCGTGATCGGCACGACGAACGGGAGGCCGATCGGGATCACCGGCCTCGGCGTCCACGTGCCCGACCGGGTCTACACGAACAAGGACCTCGAGCAGTTCGTCGACACGACCGACGAGTGGATCGTTGAGCGCACCGGCATTCGAGAGCGCCGCTTCGCGTCGCAGGAGGAGGCGCTCACCGACATCGCCGCGCCCGCCGCGAAGGCCGCACTCGCGGATGCCGGCGTGGACGCTGCCTCGATCGACCTGATCGTCGTCGCGACGGTGACGCCCGACATGATGTTCCCCACGAGCTCGGCTCTTCTCGCCGACTCGCTGGGGATGCCGGACGCAGCCGCCTACGACCTGCTCGCGGGCTGCACCGGCTTCATGTACGCCCTCGCTCAGGCGTACGGGATGGTCGCCTCGGGCCTGTCGAAGCGTGCGCTCGTCGTCGGCGGCGACGTCCTCTCGAAGATCCTCGACTGGCAGGACCGCTCCACGCTCGTGCTCTTCGGCGACGGCGCGGGCGCGGTCGTCGTCGAGCCGGTGGAACAGGGCGGCTTCCTCGGCTTCGAGCTGGGCGCGGACGGCGGCGGCGGCGAGAGCCTCTGGTTGCCGGGCAGCGGTTCACGGTATTTCGCGGACGGGGACAAGCTCGTGAAGATGAACGGCCGGGAAGTCTTCAAGTTCGCCACTCGAGTGATGGTCAGCTCCGCGGAGAAAGTGCTCGCCGAGTGCGAGCTGACGGTCGACGACGTCGACGTCTACGTTCCGCACCAGGCGAACAAGCGCATCATCGACCATGCGGCGAAGAAGCTCGGGATCCCGGCGGAGAAGGTCGTCGTCAACGTCGACCGCTACGGCAACACTTCGTCGGGTTCGATCCCGCTCGCGCTCGCCGACGCGGCCGCGGACGGGCGCCTGCGCGAAGGAGAGTTGGTGTTGATGACCGGTATGGGAGCGGGGCTCACATGGGGCTCGGCGCTCATCGAATGGACGAACGGGAGGAGAACGTGAGCAAAATCGCCTTCATGTTCCCGGGCCAGGGCTCGTACGAGGCCGGCATGGGACGCGAGATCGCCGAGGCGGTGCCCGAGGCGATGGCGGTCTACGAGGCGGGCAGCGAGGCGGCAGGGCTCGACCTCAAGCAGATCTGCTTCCACGGGCCGGTCGAAGATCTGCTCGACACCAAGGTGCAGCAACCGGCGCTCGTCGCCACCAGCCTCGCGATCAACGAGGCGATCCGCGTGCGCGGGATCGTCCCGGACTACGTCGTCGGCCACTCCGTGGGCGAGTTCGCCGCGCTCGGCGCGGCCCAGTCGCTCAGCGCAGCGGACGCGATCGGGCTCGTGCGCGAGCGTGGGATCGCGATGGCCGAGGCGGCTCGCGAGCGGCCCGGCTCGATGGCCGCGATCCTCGGCCTCGCGGACGAGGTCGTCGAGGGTCTCTGCCGCAAGATCGCGAACGTCTGGCCGGCGAACTACAACTGCCCGGGCCAGATCGTGATCTCGGGCGAGCACGACGCGGTCGGCGAGTGCTGCGTCGAGGCCGAGCGGGAGGGCGCGCGTCGCGCGATCAAGCTGCGCGTCTCCGGCGCCTTCCACTCGCCGCTCGTCGAGCGGGCCGCGGACAAGCTCCGGCCGGCGGTCGAGAGGATCCATTTCGCCGATCCCCGGACGGCGTTCATGTCGACGGTGACGGCGAAGATCGAGGAGGCGAGCCACTACCGCGAGTTGCTCGTCCGGCAGCTGACCGCACCCGTCAAGTTCACCCAGGCGGCGCGCGAGCTCGTGGGCAAGGGCGTGACGGTCTTCGTCGAAGTCGGCCCCGGCGACGTCCTCAGCGGTTTACTGAAGAGGATCGACAGGAGCGTGAGAACCGTCTCCGTCAGCAACCTCGCCGAGCTGAACGAGCTGGAGCAGACGCTTGCCTAGGGCGCAGTTCGCGTCGCTCGAGGGAAAAACAGCGCTCGTCACCGGCGCCTCGCGCGGAATCGGACGTGCGATCGCCGTCGAGCTCGCGGCTGGGGGGGCGAGCGTGGTCCTCGGCTACCGCTCGGGCCAGGAGGAAGCCGAGTCGCTCGCGGCCGAGATCGGCGGCCGCGCGCTCCAGGCCGACGTGTCCAGCCCGGACGAGGCCCGCCGGCTCGTCGAGGAGGCCGGCGATCTCGACATCCTCGTCAACAACGCAGGCTTGACGCGCGACGGGGTGCTGGCGCGGATGTCCGACGAGGACTGGCGCGTGGTGCTCGAGACGAACCTCTCGTCCGTCTTCTACACCTGCCGTGCCGTCACCCGGCCGATGATGAAGAAGCGTGCGGGGTCGATCGTGAACATCTCCTCGATCGTCGGTGTGCACGGCAACTGGGGCCAGACGAACTATGCCGCGTCGAAGGCGGGCATCATCGGCTTCACGAAGTCTCTGGCGCGCGAGCTCGGCTCGCGGAACGTGCGCGCGAACGTCGTCGCGCCCGGCTACGTCAAGACGCAGCTCACCGAGGTCTTGCCGGAGGAGGCGACCGGCGCGATGCTCGGAAACACGCCACTCGGCCGCCTCGGTGAGCCGGAGGACGTCGCCGGGGCGGTACGCTTCCTCTGCTCCGAGGCGGCCTCGTTCATCACGGGCGAGGTGCTGCTCGTGGACGGCGGACTGGGGATGTAGTGGCAGAGAACGGTAGAAGGCGTGTGGTCGTCACCGGCCTCGGCATGGTGACGCCGCTCGGAAACGACGTCGAGACCAGCTGGGCGAGCCTGATTGCGGGAGAGTCCGGGGCGGCCGAGATCCAGCAGTTCGACGCGAACGAGTTCCCGGTCCATTTCGCCTGCGAGCTGAAGGACTTCGACCCCACCGACTGGATCGATCGCAAGCAGGCCCGGCGCATGGACCGCTTCGCCCAGATGATCATCGCCGCCGCGCGGCAGGCGGAGACCGACTCCGGGCTCGACATCTCGAAGGAGTCGGCTCGCGTCGGTGCGTCGATCGCCACGGGCATCGGCGGCCTCGGCGCCTTTCAGGACTGCTACCAGACGCTGATCGACCGCGGCCCGGACCGGGTCAACCCGTTCTCCATCCCCGCGATCATCCCGAACATGGGGGCCGGCTGGGTCTCGATGGAGCTCGGGACGCAGGGGCCGCTCTCCTCGCAGTGCACCGCCTGCGCGGCCTCCAACATGGCGATCGGCGAGGGCGCGGACGCGATCAGGCTCGGCCGTGCCGACGCAATGATCTGCGGTGGCACCGAGGCGGGGATCACTCGCGTCGGCATCGCCGGCTTCGGCGCTATGCGGGCGCTGTCGCGCCGCAACGAGGATCCGAAGCGCGCCTCCCGCCCGTTCGACGCGGGCCGCGACGGCTTCGTCATGGGCGAGGCAGGCGGCGCCGTCGTGCTGGAGGAGCTCGAGCACGCGAGGGCGCGCGGCGCGAAGATCTACGCGGAGCTGATCGGCTACGGCGTCTCCTCCGACGCGAACCACATCACCGAGCCCGACCCGTCGGGGA
>JAWVCV010000003.1:0-3800 GCA_033858115.1 Gaiellaceae bacterium | reverse complement strand
AGCTCGGTGACGCTCAGCACAGCTCGTCGAGCGCGGCCAGGAGCCTGTCGATCTCGTCCGCGGTGTTGTAGTGGATGACGCCGGCGCGGACGGCGCCGGTGCCCTCCAGCCCGAGCTGCTTCATGATCTCGATCGCGTAGTAGTCGCCGTGCCAGACCGCGAGGTCGCGCGCAGCGAGCTCCACGGCCACCTCCTCGGACGAGCGTCCCGGCAGGTTGAAGGCGAACGTCGGCACGCGCCCCTCCATCGTCCGCAGCCCGTACAGCTGAACGGCGTCGGGCAGACCGTCGAGGAACCGTTGGCCGAGCTGACGCTCGTGGCCGACCATCGCCTCCCAGCCGAGCGACTCGACGTACTCGACGGCCGCCAGGAATCCCGCCAGCAGCTCGTGCTGCTGCGTCCCGTGCTGGAAGCGGTTGCCGACCGGCTCGTCGGCGGCCGGCCGAACCTTGTACGGCCGGAGGCTCTCGAACAGCTCGCGCTTGCCGAACGCCATCCCCATGTGGGGGCCGAAGAACTTGTACGGCGAGCAGAGCAGAACGTCGACGTCCCAGCCGGCGCAGTCGATCGGCCCATGCGGCCCGTAGTGGACGGCGTCGGCCCACGCCAGCGCGCCCGCGCCGTGCGCCAGCTCGACGATCCGCGCCACTTCCGGTGTCGTGCCGACCACGTTCGACGCGATCGGAAAGGCGACGACCCGCGTCCGCTCGGTCAAGAGCGCCTCGAGAGCGTCCAGGTCGAGCGTCAGATCCTCGTGCACTCCGGCGAAGCGGACGGTGACGCCGAGATCGTGGGCGAGGTCGAGCCACGGCGCGACGTTCGCGTCGTGGTCGAGCTTCGTGCAGACGATCTCGTCGCCCGCCTGCAGCGTCCGCCCCAGTGCGCGCGTGAGCAGGAAGTTGAGCGAGGTCATGCTCTGGCCGAAGGCGATCTCGTCGGGATGGCAGGAGAGAAAGCGACCCGCTGCGGTCCGTGCCTGTTCGATCAGCTCGACCGTGTGGATGCTCGTCTCGTAGGGGGCGCCGATGTTCGCGTTGTCCTCGCGCAGGTAGCGCGCGATCGCGTCGATCACCTCGTCCGGGCACTGCGTGCCGCCCGGGCCGTCGAAGAAGGCGAGCCCGCGGTCCAGGGCCGAGTACCGCGCCCGCACCGCCTCGATATCCAGCAGGGTCGTGCTCACGGGAGCTCCTCTCCGTTGACGGTCCAGCGGTACCGCGGCTTGGCGGTGAGGGAAGCACCGACGAAGCAGTCCCGTTCCGCCTTCGAGATCAGCTCGCGCACGTTCTCGAGCGTGGGCTCGAGGACCACGTCCAGCTCGACCTTGAGCCGGACGAACGCATAGCGGCCGTCGGTGTCCCGCTGCGTCACCTCGCCGCGCGCGTCGGCGCTCCCGGCGATCTCGACGCCGAGCCGGCTTGCGTGGTAGCGGAGGCTCGTCAAGGTGCAGCGGGCGAGGCCGGCGAGGACCAGGTGCTCCGGGGACCAGGCCTCCTCATTCGCGAGCGGACTCCCTCCCTCGTCGCTCGTGGCGGTCCAGTCACGGTCGAGCGAGACCGCATAGGAGAACGTCTTGGCCTGGGTCGCCACGCGGGGAACCTACACGGCTCGATGCCGTCCGGTCCGGCCCTTACGGTGCGTGCGTGCAACGGCTCCGATCGCTGAGTGAGGCCGAGTGCTACGCCCGGTGCTACGGGTGGCGAGGGGAGGACGGCGTGAAGGTGATCACCGTCGAGCGCCGACGCCCCCGGTACGAAACACCCGTGTCCGGCGAGCTCCTCCGGTCGCTCTTTGAAGACAAGCTCCACGCCCGAGAACCCGAAGCCGCCTGAGTCGGACGTCCCGGATGTCCTCGGGCCCGGGCTGACGGCGGTCTTCTGCGGGATCAACCCCGGCCGGGTCTCCGCCGCCGCGAACGCCCACTTCGCCAACCCCCGTAACGACTTCTGGCGGCTGCTCCACGCGTCCGGCTTCACGCCTCGCCTCTTCGCGCCGAGCGAGCAGTTCGAGCTGCTCGCGCTCGGGTTGGGCGTCACGAACGCCGCCTACCGGACGACCCCGGGCTCGGGCGACCTGCGCCGCGCCGATTTCGCCGGCTCCGCCGAGCGCCTGGAGCGGATCGCAGTGCAGCTGCGTCCACGGGCGATCGGCTTCGTCGGCAAGGAGGCCTACCGCGGCGCGTTCGGCGAGCGGCCGGAGCTGGGCCTACAGGAGCGCCGCCTCGACGAGACGGCGCTCTTCGTCCTCCCTTCGACGTCGCCCGCGAATGCGGCGGTGCCCTGGGCGGAGCGGCTGCGCTGGTTTCAGGCCTTCTTCGACGCGGTCTCGACGAAGGGCGTGAGCACCACGTCCCAGCCGCCCGAGTAGCGCTCTCGCGGGTCGGGGGTGCTGAAGCCGCGGTGCTCGAGCACGACGCGCGAGCCGGGGCCCTCGGGTGCGAATGTCACCTCGACCTCGGTTCCGGACGCGTCGCCGATCAGCCATTCGAGCAGGAACCTGTTCGGCGGATCGAGCTCGAGCACACGGCCCCAGTCCTGTTCGCCCTTGTCGGTCACCTCGTAGACGCGGCCGCCGACCGCCGGCTCGAAGACGACGTCGGTCACCTCGTCGCCACCGTAGGAGTGCGTGCGTACCGGCCACCACTTGGCGATCCGCCGGGTGAAGAGGTCGAAGGCCTCCTCGGGCGGGAAGTCGACGAGGACGGTCTTCCGAATCGCCTCGGTCACTGCTCCCGCTGCGGCACCGGCAAAGCCGGTACCTCCGCTACTGTCCGACTCCGTCAAGCCTACGTCGGGTGTGCTCATTCTCGCTCCTTTCGCGCCTCGGCGGCGAAGCGCTCGAGCGCCTCGCCCCAGAAGCTGTCGAAGTACGCACGGATGCCGGTGAGACCGCCGGGATCGACCCGGTAGACCCGGCGCGTGCCGTCCCGGCGGTCGACGACGAGCCCGGCTTCCTTCAGCACTCGCAGGTGCTGCGAGACGGCGGGCCGGCTGACCGGCATCCCACTCGCCAGCTCGCCGACCGAGCATGGGCCGCGCCGGAGCGACTCGAAGATCTCTCTCCGGGTCGGGTCGCCGAGCGCGTCGAGGACGTTTCCGTTAGCGTTCACTTACCGTAAGGATGAACTTACGGAAGGCGTCTGTCAACCTCGCCAGCGGTTCGTGATCGGCGTCCTGCGATCGCGGCCGAACGCCTTCGGCCGCAGCTTCACACCGGGTGGCGCCTGGCGGCGCTTGTACTCGGCGCGGTCGATCAGGGCGAGAGCGCGGTCGACCACGTCCGGGTCGAAGCCCTCCGCGACCAGCTCCTCGCGGGAGCGGTCGAGCTCCACGTATGCCTCGAGCACGCGGTCGAGCTGGTCGTAGGGCGGCAGCGAGTCCGCATCGAGTTGCTCGCTGCGCAGCTCTGCCGAAGGCGCCCGCTCGATGATCGAGACGGGGATCACCTCGCGCCCGGCCCGCTCGTTCAGGTGGATCGCGAGCCGGAACACGTCCGTCTTGTAGATGTCCTTGATCAAGGCGTAGCCGCCGGCGAGGTCGCCGTACAGCGTCGAGTAGCCGACCGAGAGCTCCGACTTGTTGCCGGTCGCGAGGACGAGCCAGCCGTGCGTGTTCGAGAGCGCCATCAGCGTCGTTCCGCGGACGCGCGCCTGCAGGTTCTCGGCCGCCAGCCCGTCGAGACCGCCGAGCGCCCCGTCGAAGGCGACGACGATCTCCTCGATCGGCAGCTCGCGGAAGTCGCAGCCGAGATTCGCGGCCAGCCGCTGCGCGTCGGTCCGGGTTCCCTCCGACGAGTAGCGGGAC
>JAWVCV010000002.1:0-5885 GCA_033858115.1 Gaiellaceae bacterium | reverse complement strand
GCACTTTCCGCGGCCGGCGTCGCCCTCGCGTCCCTCAAGCGGGTGATCCGGCCAGAGGCGGCCCGCGGCATCAGTGCCTCGGGCCGCCATTCCCCTCTGGCGAGCTAGGAGTCTTCGCCGTCCGCCGTCACCGTGACGGACTTGACGGTTTCGCAGTTGACGTGCACGTCCGTCGTCTCGAGCGCATTCAGCCAGAGCACGTCGTTGCCCGGGCCGCAATCGATGTGGTCGACCTGGTTGTCGTGCGCGAGCGAGTGCAGGACGTCGTCGCCGTCGCCGCCGTTCTGTGTGTCGGCGCCGCGGCCGGGCCACAAGCGGTCGTTGCCGGGGCCGCCGTCGAGCGCGTCGTCGCCGGGGCGGCCGCGGAGGACGTCGTCGCCCTCGCCGCCTGCGAGCGTGTCGTCGCCGACGCCGCCCCAGAGGCGGTCGTTCCCGGCGTCGCCGTTCAGCGTGTCGTTGCCCCGGTTGCCGTGGGCGCGGTCGTTGCCGTCGCCCGCGTTGACCACGTCGTCGCCACCGCGGGCCAGGATCCGATCGGGTCCGGGCGTGCCCGTGATCGTGTCGGCCTTGTTCGTCCCCTGGATCACCACCACGCCGTGCGCGAGCGCGGCGCCTGCGGCGACGAGCACGGCAAGAGCCGCGATCGCGCCAACCGTGTACCTGACCTTCTTCATCCGAGCTCCTCCTTGGGAACAAGCTGTTGGCCCCATCGTTTCCGGGGGCTGTCAGCCGGTCGTTCGCCGAACGTAAAACCGGCGTAAAACCGCTCAGGCGGGAGCGAGGGCCGAAACGGGGCGGGGCAGCCGCACGGTGAAGACAGTTGGCTGCCCGGGCGCGCTCGCGGCCTCGACGGAGCCGCCCATGCCGGTTGCGAGCTCCTTCACGATCGCGAGGCCGAGCCCGGTGCCCACGGGCCGCTCGCGGCCGTACCGCGAGTAGAGATAGAAGCGCTCGAACGCCCGTTCGAGGTCTTCCGCTTCCAGGCCCGGCCCGGTGTCCTCGACGCGGAGCTCGCCCGCCGAGGCGACGATGCGAACCCGCCCGCCGCCCGGCGTCAGGCGCAGCGCGTTCTCGACGAGGTTCGAGACGATCTGGAGCACGCGGTCCGCATCGCCGGTCGCCGGTGCCTCGGCCGAGCCGTCGAGCTCGAGGGCGACGCCGAATCCGCGCGCCTGAGTCTCGTAGCGGCGGAGCGCTTCCTGGCCGATCGCGGCCAGGTCGATCGGCTCGCTGCGAACGCTGAACTCGGCCTTGTTCATCCGCGCCAGGTCGAGCAGGTCGCCGACGAGGCGCTCGAGCCGCCGCGACTCGCCCACGATCGTCGCTGCGGCGTCGCCGACCGGCAGCGCTCCCTCCTCCAGCCCCTCCGCGTAGCCGCGGATCGCCGTCAGCGGCGTCTTCAGCTCGTGGCTGACGGAGAGCAGGAAGGCCCGTTCGGCTTCGCGGGCCTTCCCGAGCGCGACCGCCACCTCGTTGAAGCTCTCGGCGAGCTGCGCCAGCTCTCGCGGGCCTTCGACGGGCACGAGCGGCGGGCGCGCCGACGCGCTCGCCAGGCCGCGTGTGGCCTCGGCGACCCGCTTGACCGGACGGGCGATCGCGCGCGCGAGCAGGAACGCGATCAGCGCGGCGAGTGCGGCAGTGGCGGCGGCGGCGACGATCAGGCCCTGGACGTGCGGCCGCCAGGCCGAGTTCGTCGAGCTCGCGGGGCGCAGGAGCATGAAGCCCTTGCCGTTGACGAGCCTGGCCGCGTAGAGGTAGCGCGTTCCCTCCGACTCGAGCGTCCCGTCCAGCTTCGCGCCGCGACGCAGCCGGGCCGCGCGGTCGGGCGGCAGCAGCGGGGAGGTGCCGTCCAGAGCGACGGGCTCGACGCGCTGGTCCTGGCGATCGAGGAACTCGCGCAGCGACCGGAGCCGCGAGAAAGGCAGGATCGACTCCTTCTCCCGCTCGACCAGGAGGTCGAACTGCGCCGAGACGTCCCGCAGCGTGTTGCGCTCCACCTCGCGGCGCGTCAGCACTGCCCCGATTGCGAGCGCCAGCGCGAGGGAGAGCAGCGCGACGACCGCGATCGCCGTGAACAGCCGGGTGCGGAGCGACCTCACGGGCGGATGGCCTTGTAGCCCGAGCCGCGGAAGGTCCGGATCGCGTCCGGCCGGCCGAGCTTGCGACGCAGCTGCGCGATGTGGACGTCGACCGTCCGCGTCCCACCGGCGTAGCTCATGCCCCAGACCCGCTCGAGCAGCTGGTCACGTGAGACGACGATGCCGGCATTCTCGAGCAGGTACGCGAGCAGGTCGAACTCCTTGCCGGTCAGCTCCACCGGCTCGCCGGCGACGGTGACCTCGCGGGCGAGCGTGTCGACGGCGACGTCGCCCAGCTCCAGCTTCTCCTCCCGCACGGCGGGCTGGCTGCGCCGGAGCAGTGCCTTGACGCGGGCGGCGAGCTCGCGGGGCGAGAAGGGCTTCGTGACGTAGTCGTCCGCGCCGACCTCGAGCCCCGCGATCCGGTCCGGCTCCTCGTCCCGCGCGGTCAGCATCAGGATCGGCACCGACGAGCGCGCCCGGATGGCGCGGCAGACGTCGAAGCCGTCCTGCCCCGGCAGCCCGATGTCGAGGATGACGAGGTTGGGGCGGAGCTGGTCGAGCGTCGCGAGCGCCTCCTCGCCGGAGCGCACCCACGAGACGCGGTAGCCGGTCTGCTCGAGATACGCGCTGATCAGGGAGCCGATCGAGTCCTCGTCCTCGACGAGCAGCAGCGCCGGCGTCGTCGTCACTTGCCGGCGCGAACCTCGGTTGCCGGAGCGTCTCCTTCGCGAATCACGGTTGCGACCATACCGCGGCGCAGCGCGCCGAACGAGGCGGGCCTGCCTGCGATCGTGATCACCGCGGTCGGGGAGACCGGGATCGGGACAAGCGTGCCGTCTCGCTCCAGGAGCTGCAGCGTGCCGCCTGCGGGCTTGGTGCGGATCGTGCCGCGGTCGACCCGGTAGAGATGGACCGCGCCGCCGTCCTTGACGACGACGTCCGCACGGACGAGCTTGGGCCCGAAGAAGTAGTTCCCGAGCGAACCGGGAAGGGCGAGCCCCGCCTGGGCCGCGATCAGCACCGCGTTGACGAGCAGGAGTGCAGCGACGGCCCAGAGCGCTTTCGAGCGCTTCGACTTCATGGGCGCATTGTCGCCGCCTTTCGTCAGCCTGTCGTGGCCTCAGTGTTAGGGCGGTGTAAAACGCCTGAGCCCGAAACCGCCAGCTGCCGGGCGGCGAGCAGCGCCATCACGAGGCCGGTCGCCCCTGCGACCGTGAAGCTGAGCTGCGTGCCGCCGATCTCGCAGAGCCAGCCGGCGAGGAGGCCGCCGATGGGCGCGAGCCCGGCGAAGGCCCAGAGATAGAGGCTGACGACGCGGCCGCGCAGGTGGTCGGGCGCGCGCAGCTGCAGGATCGTGTTCGCGTTCGACGTCCAGAGCGTGAAGCAGACGCCGGTGACGAAGAGGAGGAAGGCGCAGGGCCAGACCGAGGCGAGTGGCGCCAGCGCGAGGAGCGAGACGCTGAAGCCGCCCGTCCCGAACACGAGCGCCTTCCAGCTCGCGCGGCCCAGCGACGCAGAAAGCAGGGCGCCGACGAGAGCGCCGCCGCCGAAGCAGGCCGACAGGATGCCGAACACCTCCGGCCCGGTGTGCAGCGTCTCGGAGGCGAGCAACGGCAGGATCACGTGGAAGTTGAAGCCGACCGTGCTGACCACGGTGACGATCAGGAGCACGAGCCGCAGCTCCGGATTGCCGAGCACCCAGGCGAAGCCCTCGCGGATTCCGCGCATCATCGTCGGCGGCTCGCCGCTGCGCACGAGCGGCACGAGCTCCTCCTTCCGCATCATCAGCAGCCCGGCGAGCACGGCGAGGAACGTGACCGCGTTGACGGCGAAGCACACGCCGACGCCGAAGGCCGCGATCAGCACGCCCGCGACGGCGGGCCCGACGACGCGGGAGGCGTTGAAGAGGCTGGCGTTGAGCGCGACGGCATTCGACAGCTCCTCTCTCCCGACCATCTGGAAGGTGAGCGCGTGGCGGCCGGGCGCGTCGAAGACGATCGCCATGCTGGAGAGGATCGCGAGCACGTAGATGACCCAGAGCGTCTCGAGGCCGCCCAGCACGAGCACGGCGAAGAGGGCGGAGATGATCATCGACACCGTCTGCGTCGCGATCACGAGCTTGCGGTTGTCGATCCGGTCGGCGACCACGCCGGCGACCAAGCCGAACACCGTGAACGGGATGAAGCGGCAGAAGGCGAGGACGCCGACGGCGAGTGGGGAGTGGGTCAGCTCGACGACGAGCCACGCCAGCGCCACGTTCTGCATCCAGGTGCCGCTGACCGACACGACCTGCCCGGTGAAGAAGAGGCGATAGTTGCGGTGACGCTTCAGGCTGGCGAACGTGCGCGAGTTCAGCGCGAGGAGCAGCGCGGTCAGAGGAGCCTCCCCAGCGGCTCGATCGCGGCCTCGATCGCCGCGAGCTCGTCGTCGTCGGCGCCCTTGAGGCGGTCTGCCAACCAGGTGGTGCGGCGGGCGCGGACGCGCCTGAGCAGCCGCTCGCCCTCGCCGGTCAGCCTCAGTCCGACGCGGCGCCGGTCCGCCTCGTCGCGAACGCGCTCGAGCAGGCCGGCCTTCGCGAGCCGGTCCACGTGTCCCGAGAGCGCCGGCGCCGAGATCCGCTCGGCAGCGGCGAGCTCGCGCAGGCTCAAGCCGGGATTGACCCGGATCAGCCAGAGGAGCGTCACCTGCCGGCTGGTGATCCCGAGCTGCTCGGTCTCTTGCCGCAACTCGCGCGCCAGGCGCAGCAACACCGGCCGGAGCTGGTTCGCGACGGTGAGCGGGTCTGCGATAACGTCGTTAATCATTAACCTGGTTATGAGTTTAGCAGTTGGAGCTGCCTTTTGCGCATCCCGAAACGGCGTACTAGCGTGAGACCATGACCGAGCGGCTCGCGCGACACGCGGCGCTGCACCCCAAGCGGATGCTGGCGATCTGGGGCGGGATCTTCGCGCTCTCGATCGCGGCGATCGCGCTGCTGCTGCCATCCGCGATCACCACGGACGCGACGGTCACGAACGACCCGGAGTCGGAGCAGGGCTACGACGCGATCTCCAGGCACCTGCGGCCGAGCGACGACTTCGTCAACGAGGTCGTGGTCGTGCGCGCGCCGGGCCGAGACGTGACGAAGGATCGGGAAGCGCAGCTGGAGGTCGAGCGCCTCGCCGCGGCGCTGCAGGCGACGGGGCGGACCGCCGGCGTCGTCACCTACTACGACTCGAAGGACGCCACGCTGGTGTCGCCCGACCACGACACCACCCTGATCACGATCGAGATGGGACCGGACGCCGAGGACGGGATCGAGGACGTGATCGACGTCGTGCGGCAGGCCGACCGCGGGCCGTTCGAGGTGGCGATCACGGGCGAGTTCACCTCCGACCGCGACTTGCTCGCGCTGTCGAACAAGGACCTGAAGGAGGGCGAGCTCTTTTTCGGACTGCCGGCGGCGCTGATCGTGCTGCTGCTGGTGTTTGGCGCCGTCGTCGCCTCGCTCGTCCCGATCCTGCTCGCCGTCGTGGCGATCGCCTTCGCACTGGCGCTCGTGGCGATCGTCGGGCAGGTGTGGGAGGTCTCGTTCTTCGTCATCAACATGGTCACGGGGATGGGGCTCGCGCTCGGCGTCGACTACACCCTCTTCATCGTCTCGCGCTTCCGCGAGGAGCGGGCGGCCGGGGTCGAGACGGTCGACGCGATCGCCGCATCCGGCCGCAGCGCCAGCCGCGCGGTCCTGTTCAGCGGCTCCGCGTTCGTGATCGCGTTGACGGGAATGCTGCTCGTGCCGGACACGATCCTGCGCAGCCTCGCCGC
>JAWVCV010000001.1:0-4851 GCA_033858115.1 Gaiellaceae bacterium | reverse complement strand
CGGGGTGGAGGATCCGGAACGCCTGCTGCGCGAAGAGCTTCGCGTTGCGGTCGAGCACCTCGGGCTCGAGCACCGGACGCTCCTTCGAACGCCCCGAGGGGTCGCCGATCCGGGCCGTGTAGTCACCTACGATCAGCACGACGGTGTGCCCGGCCCGCTGGAACGCGGCCAGCCGGTCGAGCACGAACGCGAAGCCGAGGTGGATGTCCGGCGCGGTCGGGTCGATGCCGAGCTTGACACGCAGCGGCCGCCCGAGCTTCAGCTTCGCGTCGAGCCCGCCCTCCGGCAGGACGTCGACGGCGTGCTGCGCGAGAGTCGCGGTGTCGGTCACTTCGGCGAGCGTATCGAGAGGTACGAGGCGTCGACCTCCGCCGGCGACGTGCAGCCGCACAAGGCCAGGGCAAGCTCGAATTCCTCGCGGAGCAGCTCGAGCACCCGCTGCGCACCGTCGGCGCCGCCGCACGCGAGCCCCCAGAGCGGCGCCCGGCCCGCGAGCACGGCTCGTGCTCCCAGGGCGAGGGCCTTGACGACGTCGGTCCCACGGCGGATGCCCCCGTCGACATACACCTCGATCCGGCCGGCGACCGCGTCGACGATCTCGGGCAGGAGCTCAGCCGTCGGTGCGACGGCATCGAGCTGGCGCCCGCCGTGATTGGAGACGACGATCGCGTCGGCTCCGTGCTCGCACGCGAGCACCGCGTCCTCCCCGGTCTGGATCCCTTTCAGGACGAGCGGCAGCGGCGACAGGGACCTGAGGTCGTCCAGGTCGGCCCAGTTGAGCGCCGGGTCGATCGCGCCGAGCAGCTCGATCGGTGTCGCGCCGCTCCAGCCGCCGAGCGCGGCCGCAACGCTCGGCACCGTGATCTCCTCCGGGACACGAAACGCGGTCCGCAAGTCGCGCTCTCGGCGACCCAGCCGCGGCGCGTCGACCGTGAGGACGAGCGCGCTGTAGCCGTGCTGCACAGCCTGCTCGACGAGGGAGCGCGTGACACCCCGATCGCTGAAGACGTAAAGCTGAAACCACCGCGGTGCGCCGGGCGCGGCGCCGGCGACCTCCTCGGGTGTGGCGGTCGCCACCGTCGAGAGGCACATCAGCGTGCCGGCGGCCGCCGCCGCCCGCGCCATCCCCGGCTCGCCCTCCGGGTGCGCGAGCCGCTGGATCGCGGTCGGCGCGACGAGGAGGGGCATCGAGACGGGGGTGCCGAGAACGGTGGTCGCGGTGGACACCGCGGAGACGTCGACGAGCACGCGCGGGCGCAGTCGCAGGCGCTGCCACGCTTCCACGTTGCCCGAAAGCGCCTGCTCGTCTCCGGCGCCACCGGCGTAGTAGCCGAAGGCACCGGGCTCGAGCCTCGACTCGGCGAGGATCTCGTAGTCGGCGACGCAGAGGGGCTCGCTCACGCGCCGACTGTATCCCGGCGCCTTCTAGAACGGATACGACATCAGGCTCCACGCAGCCGCCGCGTACCAGACGCCGAAGGCGAGACTCGCGACGCCGAAGACCGGTGCGACCGCGGTCACGACGCCTTGACGTGCGGACAGGGCCGTGCCGAGCCCGGTCGTCACCATGGTCATGGAGACGGCCGTGAAGAGGGCGAGCACTCCCAGCGAGGCGACCGCGAGCGGCGTCGACGGGATCGCCGCGAGGAGCAGCACCCCCACGCCGGCGCTGCCGCCCATCCCGTGGACGAGGCCGATGCCGAACGCGGCCAGCGGGCTGCGGACCGGGTGCCGGTCGTGGTGGTGGCGGTGCCTGACGAGCAGCCGGACCGCGAGGTAGACGATGAGGGCGGCGACCGCGGTCTCGGCGCCCCGCTGCGCAACGTCGGGGAGATACGCCTCGAAGAGCAGGATCGGTACGCCGAAGACGACGAGCGTGAGCGCATGCCCAAGCCCCCACCAGGCGCCCAGCGCCGCCGCACGCCGGCGGGCGTGCTCGCGGCCGGAGGCCATCAGCGTCGTCACCGCCGCGATGTGGTCGGGATCGGTGGCGTGCCTGAGGCCGAGCAGCGTGGCCACGAGGAGCACGAACAGGACTGAGCCGCCGTTCGACAGCGCGGCGATGTGGTCGTCGAGTCCGAACATCGTCAGAGCACCTCCGGGAGCGCTTTCAGGGTGATGCCGATCCCGACCGCGAGGATCACGAGCGCGCTCGCGGCGGGGAGCAGCCGGACGAGAGGGCCGTCCAGCGACAGGCGGCCGAAGGCGCGCTTCGCGAGGACGGCGACGAGGCCGATCGAGGTGATCGTGGCGGCGAGGCCGACGCTGAACGCGACGATCAGGGCGAGCCCGAAGCCGATCCGGTGCAACGCGATCGCGCTCAGGAGGACGACGAGCGCCGACGGGCACGGCAAGAGGCCGGCCGCGACGCCGACGCCGAGGAGGCTCCGCCGCTCGATGTGCTCGTGCCCGGGCTCGTGCGCGTGGTCGTGCCCGTGGCCGCGCCCTCGGGCCCGCGACCAGAGCACGGTGGCGCCGACGCCGACGACGAGCAGGCCGGAGGCAAACGTCAACCACGGGTAGAGCGACTCGGGGACGATGAACTGCGAGAGGAGGAGCGTCACGAAGCCGAGCGCGAAGACGCCGATCGTGTGCGTGACGGTGACGATCCACCCGAGTAGCACCGCGTCGAGCGGCCGGCCCTTCGTCCCGACGAGGTAGCCGGCGACGATCGCCTTGCCGTGGCCCGGGGTCAAGGCGTGCGCCGCTCCCCAGAACGCCGCGATCGCGAGCGAGAGCAGGACGATGCCGAAGGAGAGGTCGCCCTGGGAGACGAGCGACTCGAAGCCACTCGTCCGGTGCGCGGCCGGCGCAGCCCGGGCGTCGAGCCGCGGCGGCGAGCCCGGACCCGTCCCGGGGATGAAAGACGCGGAAGCTGAGGTGACGTCGAGCGGCGAGCGGAGGCGATTCGAGGGATACGAGCGCAGGTCGGCGCTCTGACTCCGCGCCGGAACGCTCGATGTCTGCAGCGTGGCGCCGCGCTCCGCCCGCACGACGATCTCGCGCCAGCCGATGCGGGACGGGAAGTTGCGGTCCCGGAACGCCAACCGGGTCGCCGTGCCGGCCGCGACGTAGACGGCGTCGAAGCGGAGCGTCCGGAGGCCCCCGGCGCCCGGCCGCGTTCGCGTCCGCCGTTCGAGGAGCCGTAGCCGAGCAGGAGCACCGTCGAGCCGGAGCTCCAGCGCCCGCGCGGCCTCGAGCGCAAAGCCGGCGCTCCGCACGCGCGCGCCGATCTGAAAGGTCGGGATCTCGGCCAGGTCGAGCGTGTAGTGGACGTAGACCCGGCCGCCCGAGAGGGTGAGCTCGGAGTGCCGGTTGACGGTGAAGTTCCCGAGCGGGTGCGCGGCGGCGCCGGCAGGGGCCAGCAGCACGGCGAGGAGTGCAATTGCGAGCAGCAGGCGCTTCACGAGGCGTACCTCCGGGCGGTCGAGCTCCACAAGAGCGAGAAGTGCGGATTGGTCTCGAGCGCGTGCGAGAACCAGCTTCGCGCCTCGGAGTTGCGGCCGAGACAGCGCTCGATCATGCCGCGGTGGAAGAAGAACGACGCATCGCGCGTGCCCAGCCGCAGCGCGCGCTTGGAATAGGTCAGCGCCTCGTCGCAACGCCCGTTGCGGGCGAGCGCCCAGGCAAGCACGTCGTCGCCGACGACCGATGGACGCCCGGCACGTGCGCTCCGGGCAAGCGCGAGCGTCTCGCGCAGGCGGATGCCGTGGTCGCTGCGGAAGAGCGCGGTCTCGAGGTCGGTGCTGACCCCGTTGGCCGTCTGGAGCCGATCGATCGCGGCGACGAGGGCGTACTGCCTGCGCGCTTCCACGGGGCGGCCTGCGGCCGCGAGCAGGTCGCCGAGCTGGGCGACCAGGTTCGGGAGCGGGACGATCTCGACGGCGTGGCGCTGGAGCGCGAGCGCACGCGCTATCCGTCCGCGCGCTGCCTCGACGCGGGCGAGGCCGTCGAGCGCGGTCGCGTAGCCGGGGAAGGCGGCGAGGGCCGTCCGGAACGAGCGGCCGGCTTCGTCGAGGTCGCCCAGGCCGAAGTGGAGCTTTCCCAGCTCCACGAGCGTCCAGGCCGCCGGCTCTCGGAGGTCGCTCGACGCGTCGCGTGCGAGCTCCATCGCCTCGATCGCCTGGCGGGGTCGACCGAGCAGCTCGCGGGCGTAGGCGACCCTCGCGTAGCCCCCGAGGCTCGGCTTCAGGGCGACCTGGCGGTCGAAGGCGCGGAAGGCCTGCCTGTAGCGGCCCAGCTCGAGCAGGGCGTCTCCGAGCAGCCCGTAGCTGCGAGCGGCGCCGGGTGCCAGCGCCACGACGCGCCGCGCGAGCCGCAGCGACGCGCGGAAGTCGTGCCGGCTCGCGGCGAGCGAGGCGAGACCGGAGAGCGCAACGGGGTCACTCCCGTCGAGCGTCCCGGCGCGGCGAAGCGCCGTCTCGGCACGCCCGTAGTACGACGCGTCCGATGTCTCGCGCACCCGCTGCAGGTACGCGAGGCCGAGGAGGGCGAGTGAGCGCTGGTCGTCCGGCTTCTCGCCCACGGCCTCCTCGAGCCGCCTGACCGTCGCGGCGGTGTCGCCCAGCGCGAAGCCCGACAGAGCCCGGTCGCTCGAGACCGGAGTCGGACCGGCCGTGCCGCCCGCGGCCGGCCCCGCCTCCCGCAGCACGCCGCCGAGCAGGGCGATGGCGGCGGCCGTGACCGCCGCCATCGCTCCGAGGAGGACTCTCGTGCTCACTACTTCTGCTGACCCTTGGTGTTGGCGAACCCGGAGGCCGGGTCGGCCTCGTAGGGGAAGGACCCAAGCGCCGGCACGTCACCGGAGTCGACGCCGTCGCCGAGCGGGACCTTGTTCCCCTTGAGGAACCC